>JANPJC010000246.1:0-41430 GCA_031425315.1 Chitinophagales bacterium | reverse complement strand
TATTCACACATTCACTTCTTTAATGTAATCCTGAACGTCGTTCCTTTTCCGAGCTCAGATGCTTTTACAAACAGTTCACCCTTATGATACTGGTGAATGATGCGTTTTGACAAAGTAAGGCCTAGCCCCCACCCCCTTTTTTTGGTGGTAAATCCAGGATTAAAAACCCTACTGATATTGGCAGCCGATATCCCCTTGCCAGTATCAGTGATATCTATTTGTATATTTTTGATGGTTTCCTGAACATGAACCGTGATATTTCCTTTGCCTTCCATGGCGTCCAATGCATTTTTTAAAATATTCTCTACTACCCATTCAAACAGCGGTGGCGAAATTTTTACCGGAATATGCATGACACCACCGGTTTCCAAATGAAATAAGATTTTTCCGGGCGCACGCTTTTTTACATACTCCACCACTTGTCGCAAAGTGGTCACCAGGTCGGTTTCTTCCAGGTTTGGCGTGCTGCCTATTTTACTGAAGCGGTCGCTGACCAGTTTCAGTCTTCCGATATCCTTTTCCATTTCGAGCAACATAGTGCGGTCGGCTGGATTTTCCTTCATCATTTCTACCCAACCCTCCAATGCAGATAACGGCGTGCCCAACTGATGAGCGGTTTCCTTCGCCATGCCCGCCCAAAGCTGGTTCTGGTAAGATTTATGCTGTGAACTCAAGGCGAGTAATGTAACAATGATAAAGAGTGCCACAATCAGCAGTTGAACCAATGGGTAATATCTGACCTGTTTCAGTAAAAGGGATTCGCCATAATAATACTTATTGAACTTACCAGTATCCTGACCGAGATACGTGATTATAGGGACATTTTTACGTCCATATTCCCTGATCAATTCTTTCAGGTATTGCGGATCGCTGTTAACCTTGCTGGAATCAATATTCAGATAGTTTGAAATATTATCTTTTTCATCAGTTTCAATAACAGGGATAGTGGTCTGACCAGCCATAATTAGCGTTGCAAATAGAATATCCTGCTCTGCAGTGGCTTTGGCAATAAATTGTTGTGCCTCGGCCCAGGCTTCCACTTTTTGCCGTTCCTGCAGGGCAATACGGCCTGAGAGGTATCTTGAATAAAATATGGAAGCAATGACAATCACTACCGCGATAAAGGCCAGCAAGCTTCTCCAGTTCAATAATTGTTGCCACATAAGCACAAAATAATTACCAGTAAGGGATAACCGATTTAATAAAGTTCAGTTAACCAACATAAAACGAATAAATCCTGAATTATTTCCCGGGCGATATAATAACATCACCGTAATTAAATTAAAAGTCGTTGATTCTGTGGAAAAAATAGGTAGAACCGGTTCAAATTCTATTTTTGACAAATAATACATTTTGATTTGAGTGAATTTCTTTCAGTTGCCGTTGTGATTTTGAACTGGAATGGTAAAAAGTACCTTGAGCAATTTCTTCCTTTTCTGCAGCAATCAACATATCCTTCTTTATCTTTAGTGGTAGCCGACAATGGTTCTACTGATGACTCCATTCCGTTTCTGGAACAACATTATCCTGCTGTTCATATTCTCAGTAGTAAAGTTAATGAAGGTTATGCGAGAGGATATAACACAGCACTTGCACAGGTGAAGGCTGATATTTTTATTTTACTGAATTCCGATGTCGAAGTCACACCCGGCTGGATAGAACCTATCATAAAATTGTTTGAACAGGACAGGACAATTGCCGCAGCGCAACCTAAAATAATGACGTGGGCGAACCGCAACCTGTTTGAATATGCCGGTGGCGCCGGTGGTTTTATAGATAGATATGGTTATCCATTTTGCAGAGGGAGAATTTTTGATTTCTGTGAAGAAGACATTGGACAGTATGACGACAACATACCCATTTTCTGGGCCAGCGGCGCGGCGCTTTGTATCAGATCTTACGTGTTTTTCGAAATGGGCGGATTCGACCCCTATTTCTTTGCTCACCAGGAAGAGATAGATATGTGCTGGCGATTACAATTAGCAGGGTATAGAGTGTTTGCCTGTCCTGAGTCTGTAGTCTATCATGTGGGTGGCGGAACATTACCAAAGGGCAACAGCTTAAAAGTTTTTCTCAACTTCAGGAACAACCTGATTATGCTGTATAAAAATTATTTTCTCCTGGAAAAAATATGGAAAATCCCATACCGAATATTTCTTGATGTAGTAAGTGCCTATAAAAACCTATTTATTGGACAAAGCTCTTATTTTAAAGCTGTTGTGAAAGCGCACCTTGCATTCGCCACTTGGGTTCTATTTCATCGGAAAGAAAGCATTTTCCCTCGTAAAAAGTTGGCAAAACCCAATACCATTTACAATGGTAATATAGTATGGAAACATTTTATTCATGGTATAAAGACCTTTAATGAGATTATCCAGACTAAAAAATAATCGTTAAAAAATGATTATTAAGCTTCAAACCTTATTTTTGCAGGGCAATTAAAAAAATATGGACCACGTAGAAATCGACAAGCCAGAAAGGACAGATTTTGGAAAAAACTGGGTTTCTTCTTCCCGTTTTCTTTTTCATGTACAGATCTTCACTTTCACTGCCATGCTGATGGGTGGATGTTATGGTTTGTATACTCAGCGTTATAAAGGCAAGCCAAAAGTTGAAGTGAATGAGAGCTCACTTTACACTCCGAAGTACAAATAGCAGTAAAAATTTTTTCATTCGCGCCGAATTACTATTTTTGCAATCCGTTTTACGGAAAACAAGTTCTTTTATCGTTTAATAGTCAAGCAGACAATGCATCCGCCTTCGCTGTTTCAGCAGAAATGTTTTGATCAAAGAAGGCTGCGGCAGATAAAATGCGGAAGTAGCTCAGCTGGTAGAGCATCACCTTGCCAAGGTGAGGGTCGCGGGTTCGAATCTCGTCTTCCGCTCAGTTTAAAATCCATTTGCCCAACAGATGGATTTTTTTTTCACTAAGAAACGCTCTTTAAATTATTGCCCGGGTGGTGGAATTGGTAGACACGCAGGACTTAAAATCCTGTTCGCCGAAAAAGCGAGTGCGGGTTCAAGTCCCGCCCCGGGCACTTTTGAAGTGGGAAATGCGAAGGGGGAAGTGGGAAGTAAACAGCCAATACAAAAGTTAGTAGACGGTAGAATGTAGGAAACAGCCGATCTATGGAATATCCAAACTCCTGACACGCCTCCGTGAATCTCCTGTATTGATCTCCGTGTATCTCAGCGTCCAAAAAACTAACAGCGTTCACTTAAAATTTTGCAATACATCAAATTTCCGCTAATCTCAAAACCTCCGCTTACCTCTGTGGCCAGGGAAGTCGAAAGTCATCAGTCTGAAGTCTTTAGTCCCCACTTTCAAACGAAAAATTACAAAAACCTTATATTAAAAAACATCTTATACTCTTCACCTGCCTCCGTGAATCTCTTGTATTCATCTCCTGTATCTCAGCGTCCAAAAACTTGCAGTGTTTACTTAAAATTTTGCAATACATCATATCTCCGCTTATCTCAAAATCTCCGCTTACCTCCGTGGCAAAAGAAAGTCGAAAGTCATCAGTCGTGAGTCTTAAGTCGGGAATGCCGCCAAACTGGAACAGACTTGTATTGTTAGTTATAGATCAAAGTCAAAGCAAGTGTTGGATCCAGACAAACGGCGGTTTTAACCAGCAACCTGCAACAAGCAACCTGAAACGACAGACAACCTGCATCATCTGACAACCTTCACATATCGCTCCACAATTTGCTGATCAATTCCCAATGAATCCAGTTTTTCAATTCCCGTTTGAACCAGAGTATCATTACTAATTCTAACTTTAAATTGAAAAGCATGACCCTCCCAATTACGATCAGAAAAGTATTCGAGGTTTTCAGTATAATCATCTCCCGATAAGGTATATGTACCACCGCCCGCAGCATAATCTGCAGTAGTCGAATCCTTTCCATGATCCAGATCATGACGCAGAAAAGCAAAATGCGTCGCGTTGATAATCTTAATCATTTTTTTCCCTTTCGTGTAGTCAGTAAATGCAGTATCGCCTTTTGCAATAGTTTGTCCTGAAACCAGCGACCATGTTCCCTCCAATGAAAACTCGCCATCTTTTCTGATTTCTTTTTTCACTTGCACATTGCATGCTATCATTAATACAACGGCAATCATAATCATGTATTTTCCTTTCATATGCATGGTGATTTTATAATCAAATTAAATGTTCGGGAATTATTGCAGAAATACCAATCGCTACTATACGTTTCAGTAAGCTGTTTTTCAGAACATCACAAAAACGAATCTATTTAAATATTTATGTAGTGCAAAAGGATTACTTAAACAAACTCCTTTATGTAGCAGGTTTTTCTGAAGCCCTGAAAACAGAATACTGCAAAAGCACGGCTAAAAACATAACTGCCATAGCGCCGATTACATTAAGCCATAACCATCCCACATCAGTAAATGCATACATGCTGATTACGATCGCCTCCCCAATCAATGCGGCAGTAAACACAGCATGCCCCCTGATTGATTTAATGTAGAACGCCACCAGAAAAATCCCAAGCATCACACCATAAAACCAGGACCCTAAAATGTTTACCGCCTCAATCAAACTTCCCATCCCTGTAAAAAATTCTGCGGCCACGATACAAAACACTCCCCAGAAAAATGTATACCATCGCGACACTTTATAATCCTGCTCGTCATTCAAATTTTTATTAATGAACTTCTTATGAAAATCAACAACGGTAGCAGATGATAAAGAGTTTAAAGCGGCAGCAATACTTCCCCATGCAGCCAGAAATATAATCGCTATCAGCAAGCCAATTAAACCTTTGGGAAGATGATCAACAACAAAACGAATGAATATGTAATTCGTATCACTACTTTCTGCTTTCAGGCCCTGATCAACAATCATCTTTTTTACGCCATCACGCAAAACTTCCTGACGCTCCAACAAAACATGCATTGAATCCGATGCTGCATTTTGCTGTAATGTGGAACCAGTCTCAATTGCTGCAGCCATTGCTGTCACCTGCTCTTTTTTTTGTACCGTCAGAAGATTAAATTGATTTTCCAAAACCGCCAGCGAGTCGCGATTCTCCGAGTTTTTAATTTTATTCAACGGCACTTCGTTAAAAAAAATCGGCGCACTGTTAAACTGGTAGAATGAAAAAACGAGCACTCCAACCATTAAAATTAAAAACTGCATGGGCACTTTTACTATACCATTCATGAGTAAGCCCATCCTGCTTTCCCGGATCGATTTAGCGGTGAGATAACGTCCCACCTGGCTTTGGTCGGTACCGAAATAAGAAAGCATCAGGAAAAATCCACCAATCACACCACTGAATATATTAAACCGGTCTGTCCAGTCAAATCCATTTTCAGTAAAACCGGTAGTGATTACATTCAGCTTGCCCATTTTTCCACCAATCTTTAGTGCATCGGTAAATCCCACATTTTCAGGGAGCATATTCACCACCATATATCCGGCCAGAAACATTCCTACAAATACTATAATTAATTGTAGTTGTTGTGTATATGCCACCGCTTTTGCGCCGCCACTAACTGTATAAATGATGAGCAGTCCGCCCATGATAATATTCGTGATATAAATGTTCCATCCGAGCAAAGATGATAATATAATTGCAGGAGCATATATGCTGATACCTGTTGACAACCCCCGTGATAAAAGAAATAGAAAAGAAGTTAAGGTGCGCGTTTTTACATCGAAACGCTGTTCGAGAAATTCGTAGGCTGTGTACACTTTCAGTTTATGAAAAATGGGTACAAAAGTGACACATAGTACCACCATCGCCAACGGCAGACCAAAATAAGGTTGCACGAAACGCATTCCATCTGTGTAGGCCTGACCGGGAGCAGAAAGGAATGTAACGGCACTTGCCTGGGTGCCCATTATACTTAACAACACAATCCACCATGGCATTTCACGATTGCTCCTGAAGTAGCCATCCAGACTCCTGGTACTTTTACTTTTGTACACACCAAATAAGATGATACCGGAAAGTGTCAGCACAAGAATTACCCAGTCTATTGTGCTCATGAATACAGTTTAGTCAGTTGTGCGAAAAGAATTATCTGTAAGATGAGCAAACCCACAACCAGGATATACCAGGATGTCCACGATTTAAACAATGGTGGCTTATCTTCATTTTCAAGCATTCGTTATCGTTTTTCGACGCTATATAAAAGCAATGCAACTATAATACCCAGCAACAATCCGAGCGCAAGTTTTTTAAAAACCAAAGCTACCACAACGCCCATGGCCACTCCTATTACAAGACCAAAACCCGCACTTCTTTTAGGCTTACTATTCTGTTGCATTCAATGGTGAATTTGGATTCGAAACTAAATTTGCAAATAACCGGTATGCACCTGGCACACCTGCAGGCAACTGCCTGAAAAACGCAAGACCTGTATAGATGAAACGACCTTTACCAAACTGGGCAACAACCAAACTGCCATTCATAGTTTGTTTTTCCCCTGGATCTTTCATTTCCAAAACTGTGCTAAACTGAGGGCCGGGTTTATCAGCAAAATAAACTCCTCTTTCCTGCACCCATCCTTCAAAATCATTTACGCTGATTTTATTGGGACGGTTTAATAAAACTGCTTTAGGATCAACAAATTTTATTTCGCTGTTTTCATCGGTTATCCGGTTCCGTGATATAGTAAGCGGGTATGGACTGATTCTTGCACTCAGGGGACCTGCAAAACTATTGGTATTGTACTGCACTACAAGGTTCCCTCCCCTGTTGACATATTCCATCAGCACCTCATAATTCGATGTGAGCCATGAATGGATATTGTAAGCCCTGATACCTGTTACGATTGCATCATAACGTTGTAATACCTCTGCTTTCATGTCCTGCTCGTTAATAAAGCTGACGGTAAATCCCATTTGTTCCAAAGCCTCCGGCACTTTATCACCGGCTCCTTTGACATAACCAATATTTTTACCAGTCTTCTGAATAGGAATATTTAGTACAGTAACACCATCAGGATAAAAATAACGAATGGCCGGAATGTGGTCATAATTGATCTGAGCCATCGCCAGGTAATTACTCGCTTCGGTTTTACCCGTCATATAACTTAACCCAACTATCAACTTATTTTTTTCAGTCCCATTCAAAGTTTTGTTAGAAATGGGAAATACAATATTCTTTGATGCATTTTGCGACAGTACCAGCGATGAATCTTTTTTTCGTTCCTGCAAAGTGCCCACCTGGTAAAACCATACAGGATCATTAATATTTACATTTCCGTAAGCCGTTGCCAGTAAATTAAATGGCCGGGTAAGATTTTTATTTTTATTGAATAGCAATACGCCGGGGCTTGTATTGATGCTTACGGGAGGTGCAACAACGATGGGTTGAAACAATTCTCCCTTAACAGGATCTGTATGCTTATACTGAAATGGAACAGAATATTGTAAACTTACGCCTCCAATTTCGAGTTCTATCGTTGCCTGAAAGGAAGCTGGATTTTCCGGCAATCCAATCAACTCCTGCTCTTTTACAGTAAACGAACCCTTATCCATTTCATCATTTAACCAATAGGGCTGACTAAGCGATTTGCTTAATGGAACAAGAAATTTTTTCTGAAAAACAAGATTACGATTCAACGGAATACTAACATTCATGGAGGAATCTAATGGTTCACTGTGAATCGCTTTTAGTTTAACTCCCTCGGCTAAACGGTTAATGATAGAAACTGATACCTGCATTGAATCGCCCTGCACTGCATATTCCTGATAACCCGCAGCCTCAATATAAATCCCACCTGCCATGCGGATTAGATGTTGAACCTCTTTTAGTTTCTGTGCCTTCCAATAGGAAACAGGCAGGTCGTTTATAGATCGATATAAAGTGATAAGCGAAGGCAAAGATTTTTCAGGATGTTCGAAACTATATTCAGAAATAATCTTTTCTACAGCAGCATTGATTGAGCTTCCTCCAGGTAACTTTTCCCAACCGGTTACCACTCCATCAAATAAATCTTTCACAGGTGCATCACCTCCCAGTGGTAAAAAATATTCGAATGCCTGGCCCCTGGATGACGGTACACCAAAACCCTGACTTTTATGCTGGCTCCTGCTTTCTGCCGCAATTTCCCCGAAACCTTTTCCTAATAACGGCTGGTATTCGCCCACGTCAATCTTAAACTGATTTTCTGAAGTTGCATTAACAGCACCAAAATTAAATGTGTTCCACATTACCCTTTTAGCCTGCCAAACCTGGACACCGTATTTAAACTGCTCGGGAAACATGGCAGGATCAGCTGCAGCCGTAAATGCCTCACGGGCAAGAACAGACGAAGCGGAATGGTGACCATGACCCGCTCTATCATCACCAGGAAATCGCGTTATGATCACTTCAGGTTGAAATTTCCTTATGATCCAAACAACATCTCCAAGTACTTTATCTTTTCCCCAGAAATCAAGTGCCTCTTCTGTACTTTTTGAAAATCCAAAATCATATGCGCGTGTAAAAAATTGTTCGGCGCCATCTGTACGACGGGCAGCTAAAAGTTCCTGCGTTCTTATTAACCCTAACTCCACACCTTGTTCATCGCCAATTAAATTCTGGCCTCCATCCCCTCTTGTCATCGACAGGTATCCCGTTCGGTATAATTTTCCTTTGGAAAAATATGCGAGCAGCCGGGTATTTTCATCGTCGGGGTGCGCTGCTACATAAAGTACTGAGCCTAATACCTTCAGCTTTTTAAGTGCAAGCAGAATTTCACTGCTGTTCCATTGAACAGGAGCCTGCGACATTGCAGAAAATCCACTCAGTAAAAAAAGAAATGGTATAATTTTCTTCATGCTGTTATAATGCTGCGTTGAATAGAAAAAGATTTGATGCCATTCAGCAGATTTTCTGTCAACTTTTAAATGTATTACAATTGAAGAAAGCCATAACAACGATCATTCAATGTTATTATGACTTTAACTTTTAATTTTGATCTTATTGACCCACCATGAAAATGGCATTTGCCAGCATCAATTTGCCGTTTTCCCAGAAACCCCTGAAAATGGGATCATCTGCGAAGTAGACAATGTTGCCCCTGCCCAATTCCTGCGCACCAATCACCAAACCATCTTTTAATTTTTGTTTGGTATTAACACCTGCAAAGCCCGATACGTAACTGTCTTTTTTAATTACACCAACATTCCATCCACCATCTTTCATGAACTCATAAAGATTTTCATCCTGTTTGAGTGCAAAGTATCTGCTGGTATAACCGAAACCTAACGGGTGGCTGTTATCAATGTCAACTTTGTAAATTGCACCTGGAATTGAGCTTCTCAACTGATCACGTTCCCGGTCTTCATACTTCCTGAGCGCACTGTAATCGTTCTTCTCTTCCTCTTTTTTGGTATCGTCTTTTTTCTTTTTAATGGCCCAATCCAATGAAGAGAGTTGTGAAACAGCATTTTCAAAAGCAATCAATTTCCCTCCCTTTTGTACAAAACTTTTTAAATCGTCTGTTACCGATTTATCATTCATAAACCGATAAGAACCATCGGGCATAATTAATACATCAAATGAAGACAGATTAGCCTGGGCAAGATCTGCAGTATTAATTAACGACACCGGATAATTTAATTCCTGTTCAAAATAAAACCACAATTCACCGGTTGCATTTGTACCCGCACCTTCACCTACCAATAGTGCGACTTTTGGAGCCCTTATCACCCTTACACTTCCTGATCCAAAATCATATCCTTTATCTACAAACCCAGACATAATGGGTACAATTCCTTCATTAAAACCGGGCGCATCCGCCACTGCTTTCAAAATCTTTGTATACAATTGATTACCGGACGCTGCGTTGGCCGCTTTGGTAACAATGAGACTGCCTTTTTCAAATGTTTTACCATTAGAATTAAAGGCCTGTTCAGCATAACGAACTTTGATACCGGATTTTATCAACTGGCTCAATAATACCGCTGATCCGAAACTAGTCCAGGGTATAACATAAGCATACGCTTTGTCAGCCCCTTCCGGTAATAGTCCTGCTGCAGGCAGTGAAAGCTTTTCAGCTAAATTTCCTGTTGACAATTTTTCGCGTACAGCATAAGTTTCCAGTCCCATTGCATAAGGCAGTGACCAGGCAGTGATATCATAAGTAGCAGAATCACTCAGCTTGCCGGTAGGTTCAAACAAAACACGCAACATTGCTGATTTTGGTTGATAGGCACTGATGATGATATCTTGTGGCTGTACAGTAAAATTTTCTTCCTTGCCTGTAACAAAATTAAATCCTTTCGACACGGTTTTCGTTTGTGCGAAACCGTAACTGATACCATTATTACGGAGATAACGGCCAATCGTTCCACCTTCCTGTCCCATTGCACTGTTACCACGAACAACATAAGTCTTGAATTCACCCGGGCCTGCTATGCCGTCATTAAAGAACTTTCTGAATTCCCTGATTAATTTTTCTTTATTTAATGAAGACACCTCAATAGTCGACAATCCTGTTGTGTAATGATGTTCAAGTCTGTCTGCCAGCGTAAGTGTATCGCCATCTTCAGTTACTACAGCCTTTCCACCTCTTGGACCTCCACCCTGTTCAAACGTCATTCCGATTGCACCATTGTATGTTGGATAGGTATCTCCGTAGCTGGGATAAAAAAGGTCAAATCGTTCTTTAGTAAAATATAACCAGCCATTGGCATCAAAATATTTCGCGTTGTTTTTGCCAATCAATACCTGGAACTCGCGCTGCCATGGAGTAATCACTTCATGAAAAGGTTCGGCTGCAGGAGCAAAATAATAAGGTTCGTTATATCCCTGTTCATGAAAGTCTACATGCACCTGCGGCAACCATTGATTATACACCTTCATGCGTTGTTTGGTTTCAATCTGAGTTTGCCATGCCCAATCACGGTTAAGGTCGAAGTAATAATGATTTACCCTTCCGCCAGGCCATGGTTCACGGTGTTCGCGGGTTACAGGATTTGCATCCACTGCCTTCGTTGATACACCGTTCTGCCAGTTGGCATACCTGTCGCGGCCATCAGGATTGATACAGGGATCCATTATCACAATAGTATTCTTCAACCATTCAGCGGTTTTACTATTTTCTGGATCAACGAGTGAATAAAGGGTTTTCATTGAAGCCTCGCTGGATGACGGTTCATTACCATGTACATTATAACTCAACCAAACAATTGCCGGCATGCCTTCAACAGGCGCTGCTTTATCTTTTGCCAGGCCTGCCAATCGCATATTATTAAGCCTGATCTGTTCAAGATTACGGATATTTTCGGGTGTGCCAATAAATGCCAGCATCAATGGCCTTCCTTCATTCGTTTCTCCATACTGTTCTGTTTTTACCATCTCCGGCTTCGCAGCGGCCACCTGCTGGAAATACCCTACTATTTTGTGATGGGGTGTATATTTTGCGCCAAGTGTATATCCAAGATATTGTTCAGGAGATTGTAGTCCTTTTTGCGAGTAGCCCGCAGAAAAGAATATTACAGAAAGAAATATTAAAACCAATCTTAATGTCATACAATTATTTTAAAAGAGGCGTGAAAATAAAGAAAGAAGATGATTTGCAGGGAAAGCTGATGGTTGTTTGTGCTTTGTTTTTATTTTTTAGGAATATCCATTTAGACCGCAAAGCGAATACTGGCCATTGGTTCGGTCTTCCTGACGATTCAAAATCAACCAGAAGCTATATTCAAGTTCATTAACATATTACCCACTGTGAAAGCTGGTGAAACATTTGAGTGAACTTTTCACTGTTTTTAAGCTTTCCCGTTTCTTTCCGTTCCTTCCTCTCGCCTGAGGCGAGACGGCTATGTATTATGAGATTCAAGATCGCTACTATTCAAAAGCAGTAGCCGGTCGCGCCTCAGGCGAGACGGAAAAGCGGGAATGAAGAAACGGTAAGAATACATTTAGAATTTGCGCCCATTCAGCTGATGCGGCTAAAATGGATAATTCAATTATTTTTAACGGATGAAAGTGTGTAATAACCGTAAATTCTTCAGCATTTTAACTGCCTTAATCTATCTTATTCTGATAGCGGGAAGTTCCGCGGCACAAAGTTCAAAAACCAGCCTCAATCCATATCAATATGGAATTAAAAAATATTCAACCGGAACAAAAGGAGCAGTAGTTACTGCTCATCCGCTTGCCAGTGAGGTGGGATTGAATATTTTGAAAGCTGGCGGTAATGCCATCGACGCAGCAATCGCTGTTCAATTGGCGTTGGCGGTGGTTTATCCTGGCGCTGGCAACATCGGCGGCGGCGGTTTTTTGGTTGCCTGTTTGCAAAATGGAAAACGAATTGCCATCGATTACAGGGAAACTGCTCCTGCAGCCGCACACAGGGATATCTATCTCGACGCAAATGGAAATGCGTTGACCAATAAAAGCCAGAACGGACACCTGGCAGCAGGAGTTCCAGGCACCGTTGCAGGATTATTCACTTCGCATCAGTTTGGGAAACTGCCTTTCAAAACATTAATTGAACCCGCTATACTGCTGGCTGAACAGGGATTTGTGATTACAGAAAGTGAAGCCCGTTCGCTAAATCTTAATCATAACGAGTTCATGCAATACAATACGGTGACTCCGGTTTTTGTAAAGCCTGCACTCTGGAAAGCCGGTGATACATTGGTACAGAAAGACCTGGCAGCGACACTTCGCAGGATAAGAGATAAAGGCGCGAAAGGATTTTATGATGGTGAAACGGCTGAGTTGATAGTAAGTGAAATGAAACGCGCCGGTGGTATTATCAGTCTGGAAGACTTAAAAAATTATAAGGCGAAAATCAGAGCTGTTGTTGAGTTTCCTTATAAAGGCTACTCAATTGTTAGTATGCCGCTGCCCAGCAGTGGTGGAATTTTGTTACAGCAGATGTTGTACATGATGGATGGAAAAAATCTTGCAAAAATGAAATTCCATTCTCCCGAAGCTGTTCAACTCATGACTGAAGTGGAGCGCAGGGCGTTTGCCGACCGTGCAGAATATATGGGAGATGCTGACTGGGTGAAAGTTCCGCGCAAAACACTTGTAAGCAAAACCTACCTGCAGGAAAGAATGAAAGATTACAAACCCGGCGTTAGCAATAACAGCACAAATATCATCGCTGGTAAAATTGCGAAAGAAAGTGAAGAAACAACCCATTTATCAATTGCAGACCAATGGGGAAATGCGGTGGCAGTTACAACAACTCTTAACGGAGGATATGGATCATCAACCGTTGTGGGCGGTGCTGGTTTTCTGCTGAATAATGAAATGGATGATTTTAGCATCAAGCCGGGTGTGCCGAATATGTACGGCGCTTTAGGCAGTGAGGCCAATGCCATTGCTCCGGGTAAAAGAATGCTGAGCTCAATGACACCTACAATCGTTTTAAAAAACAACAAACCATTTCTCATTATTGGTACTCCCGGCGGTACCACGATACCTACTTCGGTGTTTCAGACCATTGTAAATATTCTTGATTTTAATATGGGAATAAATGATGCCGTGAATAAACCGAAATTTCATCACCAATGGTTGCCTGATGAAATTATCATTGAACAATCTTTTCCGAAAAGTACAGCGGATGCACTTAAAGCAATGGGCTACAAACTGCGTTCGGTTGGTAAAATCGGCAGAACTGAGGTAATTAAAATTACGGTTGACAGCTCGCAAAAAATTAAGATTGAAGCGGTGGGCGACAACAGAGGTGATGATGATGCCAGAGCCTATTGATTTCGTTTTACTGCTGCAGCAAATGCTTGACAGCAATTTTGTATCAAAGTAATTTATTGAATTTACAAACCCCATTTCCAAACAGCTTCCACCCGACGCTAAAATCAATTTAATAACACAAGATGAATGATAATGATGTTCTCTTACCTCCTTTTTACCAGCAGATTGCCGAAGAAAGTAAGAGCCTCGGGTTCAGCATGTGCAGTGATTTACAAACCGGTAGCCTCCTCCGAACTCTGGTAAGTTCCAAGCCTGGCGGAAAATTTCTTGAAATCGGCACAGGGACAGGTTTATCACTTGCATTTATGGTTGACGGCATGAGCAAAAATGCATTGGTAACCAGCATCGATAATGCAGAGGAATTTCAGGCAGTGGCAAAAAATCATTTTGGGAATGACGAAAGAATTGATTTTTATACCGGAGATGGCAGTGACTGGATCAAAGAAAATAAAGATGCAAAATTTGACCTGATCTTTGCCGATTCCTGGCCAGGGAAATATATGTTGCTCGATGAAATGCTGGCGATGCTGAAGCCCGGTGGTTTTTATCTGATTGACGATATGAACCGGCAGCCCAACTGGCCCGAAGGACATGAGGAAAAGGCGCTGGCATTGGCAGAAAATTTGCAGGCAAAGGAAGGTTATTATAGCACGGTACTAAACTGGTCAACAGGTCTGATCATTATAACACCGCGATAGCGCTTATGGTAACTGACATTATATTTCTGCCCCTAAAATGTCATCCTGAGGTGATTTCAAAAGGTAAGGGTTGCACCATTTTTCCGGAATCTTCCAAAACGGTTAATCTAAAAAAACAGACCATTAATCGAATTGCAGTATATTCCGCATTGCCCCAACGGAAATTTCTTAGTAATCTTACGTTGTAAAAATTCGAAAGCATGCGGAAATATTTTCTTTTTTGTCTTTTTTTATTGGCGGGATCAGCAACAGAAGCCCAGGTGAGAATTGGCCTAAAAGCTGGAATGCATAGCACAACAGCAAAAGTAGTTACTCCCGGCGGAGGTAAGCCGGAAGTAGATAACAGCGTTGGATTTCACGCCGGATTGGCCCTTAAAATGAAGATTGAAGGTCAATTATACTTTGTACCACAAATGCAATACGCTTATAAAACATTTGCCATTCATTACAATAATACTGATACTTCCACTATTACGATGCAGGCGCATTATCTCGAAATACCACTGCTTTTTGAGTGGAAAAAAGAAAATTATAAGAGTGGTTTTTTTATACAGTTCGGTCCTTCTTTTTCCATTGCAATGAGTGGTAAGCAAAAAATCGAAGAAAAAAGCGGGATAACAATAAGCAAACCCATTAAATATGGTTTTAATGCCTACGGTCGTGCAGAAGCTAACCTGGTTGGTAACATTGGATACCAGTTTGGAAAAAGGTTACAGATAACCGTTGGTTACGCACACGGGCTGGGAACCATTGTAGATGATGATTTTGGTCCTGTAATCAAACCAAGAATGTTCACAGGTGGTTTGGTGTATTGGCTTCACTAAATAGTTCATTAATTCAAACCGCTACCCTTACCCTAACTTATTTCAGAAAACGTTAATATCCGGCCCTTAATTTGCGCTACGCGTGCTAATGTTTAAATTTACCCCTTAAAGAGGCCGTTCCTGAAAAAAATCCTTAAAATATCTGGCTACCTGCTCCTGTCGATCATCACCCTACTGGTTATTTTCGCAATGCTGATACAAACAGAGTGGGCTCAAAATTATGTCATCAAAAAGGTAACCGCCAGCTTTTCCAAAACGCTTGGCGCTAAAATTCAGGTGAAAAGGGTGAGCGTTTCCCTGCTCAACCGGATGTATCTTGAAGGAACACTGATTGAAGATCAGCAAAAAGATACCCTTCTTTACGCGGGCGCACTTAAAATTTCAATTACAGATTGGTTTTTTCTGCAAAACCAGGCCGAACTGCATTATATAGGGCTTGACAATGCGCTGATCAATTTACAACGTACAGACAGCATCTGGAACTATCAGTTTATTGCAGACTTTTTATCTGGTCCTCCAAAAGAGAAAAGCAGCAATAAAGGAATTGAATTTCTAATTAAACGTGCTGAACTGAATAATGTAAGACTAAACCAGGTAGATGGGTGGGTCGGTGAAGACCGAAAAGTAAGTATCGGCTACCTTGACCTCAAGGCAAATGAAATCAATTTCGCAAAAAAGAAAATTTTCCTCGACAAGATAACAGTCAACAATCCGACATTTTCGATTTACAATTACAGGGGGAGCCGGCCACCGCGATTCAAAATTAAAAAAACAAAAAAAATAAATTTAGAAGGACTTCAATGGAATATCGATGACTGGGATATATTATTAAATGACCTTGTTGTACAAAACGGGCGCTTTACAAATGTCATTGAAACGGAACGAAAGGCTTATGATTATTTCGATGGCGCGCATGTTGATTTTACCAGCATCAACCTGACCGGAAAGAATATCAGCTGGCAGAAAGATACAATCAGCGGGCTGCTGAATATGAGTACTAAAGAAAGAAGTGGTTTCCAGGTAAATGCAATGAAAGCAAATCTGAAATTGTACCCTGAAGCTATAATCTTCAGCAATCTTGATATTAGAACACCCACCAGTCGTTTGGGCAATTATTATGCGATGCGTTTCGACAATTTCAATCAGGACATGAGTGAATTTTTAACCTCTGTACGGTTGGAAGGTAAATTTGTTAACAGTACAATCAGTTCGAAAGATATTGCCTTCTTCGCCCCTGAATTGAATAACCTCAAAACTGCTTTAAAGATCAATGGTACCATAACAGGCACCATCGACAATCTTGCAGCAAAACGCTTCACCATTCAATATGGCAAGAACACTTTTCTGGATGGCGACATTAAAATGAAAGGCCTTCCTGATATTGAAAAAACATATATCGATTTCCATTCTAACGATTTCAGAACAACATATAGTGATGCATTGGCTATTATGCCATCGCTTTCAGAAATCAAAGAACCTAAACTGGAAGAACTGCAGTTTGTACGTTTTAAAGGGAATTATACAGGCTTTATCCGTGATTTTGTAACCTACGGCACTATCGAAACAGCGCTTGGAACAGTGAAGATGGATATCCATATGAAAATTCCAGAGAAAGGAAATCCTTCATATAATGGTAAAGTTGAAACGGAATCTTTTCACCTGGGAAAATTTCTTGGTGACGACAAGCTTGGTGCAGTGGCCTTCAACGGAAATATTAACGGAACAGGATTTAATCCGCAAAATGCAAATTCAGAAGTAAATGGAAAAATCAATTCGTTTGAATGGAATAACTATGTTTATCAGAATGTAGATTTAAAAGGTACATTAAAACAGAAGGAGTTTATCGGAGAAGGAAGTATTGATGATCCGCATTTTAAAGCGGGGTTTAATGGTTCATTTAATCTGAATAATGAACAGCCTGAATACAACCTGATGGTAGATGTTCAGAGAGGCAATCTGATGGACATCAATTTATCAAAAGTGCCGATTGACGTTTTAGGAAAATTCAGGCTCAATTTCAAAGGCAAAACCATTGACGATTTTATTGGTGAGGCATCATTGTATGATGTTGCATTAACAAAAAATGGACAAACCTTTGTATTCGATACGCTATACCTGTACTCAATGAAAATTGAGGATAATAAGCAGATTGAAATCACCAACAGCGATATCAACATTTCATTGTTTGGTGTATACAATATTCTTGATTTACCTCAAACGCTTACAGCTTACCTCAGCAAATATTATCCGATGTATTTTGATGCACCCAAGGTTCCCATCAGAAACCAGGATTTTACCTTTACAGCAGATCTAAAAAATATTGATCAATATCTTCCATTATTTAACAGCGGGCTTAATGGATTAGACTACAGCAAAATCAGCGGAAAGATCAACACTGCTGAAAAATTGCTGATTCTAAATGCCTATATCCCTTATCTCTCATACGAACAATATGAGCTCAATGATTTTGCACTTGATGCGAGAGGGGATCTTGACAGTTTAAGAATTATTTCAAGAGCAGGGACCATTACAGTTAATGATAGCCTTCAATTTCCCACAACTTCTTTCAGTATCCGTTCGAGTGCGAATGTTTCTGCAGTCACTTTTAACACTGCGGCCAATCAAACTATAAATGCTGCGAGTTTATCTGCTAAGGTAACAAACCTGAAAGACGGTGTGCGTATCCATTTCAACCCATCATCAGTAGTATTAAATAATAAAACATGGCGCATCGAAGAAGACGGTGAATTAACAATCAGCCGATCATTTCTGGATGCTCATAACATCAGAATGAATAATGGTGAGCAGGAAATAACTGTCGCTACCTTGCCTTCAGCAATCGGCAATTCAAACGATATTGCTGTATCATTGAAAAGGGTGAATATGGGCGACATCCTGCCTTTTGTAATGACTGAACCCAGGATCGAAGGGATAACAAGCGGCGACCTTACGATTGAAGACCCATACAATAAACTTAAAATCTACCTTAACGCGCAAACAGATCAAACCCGTTTTGAAGGGGACTCCATCGGCATCACCACACTCAATGCATTCTGGGATAACAGTAAACGCAAGGCATCATATTTTCTCACCTCAGACAATGATCAATATCGTTTTGGTATTGATGGTAATGTTGATCTTTCTGATTCTTTAAATCAGCGGATTGATGCTGATTTTGATATCAAAGAAGTCAGGCTTACTATATTGGAAAAATACCTGGGCTCTATTTTTAAAGAAGTGCAAGGTCTCGCTAATGGCAATTTGAAAATATCAGGAAATATAAATAAGCCTGACCTTACAGGAACAGTGAAAATTGCCAATGGCGGAATGAAAGTAGATTACACGCAATGTTATTATAGTCTTGTAGATCCTACGATTGTATTTAAACCGGGAATCATAGACTTCGGTGAAATAAAAATACTGGACAAAGATGGGAATGAGGGAATCGTAAAAGGAACATTAAGACATTCATTCTTCAAAGATTTTGAATATGATTTTTCTGCCACCTCCAGTAAGATGCTGTTACTAAACACAACACGTTTGGACAATGCAGATTTTTTTGGGAAAGCAATTGGTAAAGTGAATTTTAGTTTTACCGGGCCTGATGAAAATATGAGAATGTATGTTGCGGGAGAGCCGGTAGACAGTTCCACATTCAGCATTAATACATCTGGGAATTCAAAACAGAAAGGCCAGGTGAGCTTTATCGTATGGCGACAATATGGAAGGGAAATGAATCTTGATTCCATATCAAAACCTGAAAATAATCTGGACATCGAACTTAATCTCACCGTCAATCCTTTGCTTAAAGTGAATGTGATTTTAGATGAGTTGAGCGGCGATGTAATTTCTGCAGTGGGAAGTGGTAATCTTAAATTACATACTGCCACCAATGAACCGTTGACATTGGTGGGCCGTTATAATATCAACCGCGGAAATTATAATTTTAATTTTCAGGATATTTTCAAAAAACCGTTTACCCTCGACCGTGAGTCAGGAAGTTATATCAGTTGGACTGGAGATCCATTTAATGCTGAGATCAACATATTTGCTTCTTACATGGCAGAACAGGTGCGTATGAGTACATTGTTTACTGATCCCAGTTCATCAACAATTTCGGGAGTAAGCTCTGATGTTTTAAAAGAGCTGAGTGATGTACAGGTGATATGTCATTTGATGGGTACTTTGCTGCAACCCAACCCTACCTTTCAGATTGTTTTACCTCAAAACAGTACGCTGCGTAATAATCCCAGTGTGGATGGACGGCTGAAAGCCATTAACAGGGATCCACTGGAAGTTAGTAAACAATCAACGTACCTCATTGTCTTTAAGAGTTTCGCACCGCAGGATGCAATTGTCGCCAGTGATCTTAACAGTGAACTGATCAACAACACAATTTCTGGTGTGATCAACAGCATATTGGCCAGCAGTATTCAGAACTTTTTTTATAAGCTGTTCGGATCAGCAGTTGATGTTAATTTCAATTATTCCAGGGTGATGACCGATATAACAGGTACCGGTAACAGTGCTGCAACCAATGAGAATAATTTCCGCGAAAATGTAAGTCTTCAGTTTATCAAATCCTTACTTGATGATCAGCTGATCATTACATTTGGAAGTGATTTCAACTTTTCTACTGCTAACAGCTCTGCACTAAATACTGGCCAAACATTTTTATTTCTTCCTGATGTGAATGTGGAATATAAAATAACCGCTGATGGAAAACTGCGTACTTCCTTTTTCTACCGGAGCAATTTCGATGCATTATCAACATCGGGCAGGCGCGACCGCACAGGTGGGAACATTTCTTACCGGACAGAATTCGACAAACTTCTTCCTCGCAGGAAAAAAGCAGTTAAAACCCCCTTGGATAAAGACCCTGGTGTATCCATATCAGACAGTTCCACCTCGGGATTACTTCAATAGAAATTATAAAATTTCATGCCCCATTTTATCCCGTTTGGTTTCAAGGTAACGCTGATTGTGAGGATTTGAATCAATCCTTATCGGCACGGTATCAACAATTTCCAATCCGTAGCCGCTGAGGCCTGCACGTTTTTTAGGATTATTGCTGATCAATTTGATCTTTGACACATTCAGAGACCGCAGAATCTGGGCGCCAACGCCATAATCACGCTGATCCATCAAAAATCCCAGGTGCAGGTTGGCTTCAACAGTGTCCATCCCTTCTTCCTGTAACTTATACGCCTTTAATTTATTTACAAGTCCAATTCCACGGCCTTCCTGATTCATATATAGTACTACTCCCTTACCTACGTTATGAACCATCTGCATTGCATGATGCAACTGGTCACCACAATCGCATCTCAGAGAGCCTAATATATCGCCGGTAAAACATGAAGAATGCACTCTCACCAATACAGGCTCATCTTTCACCCATTCTCCTTTTACCAGTGCCAGATGTTCGCCACTTTGCGGATTATTTATTTCCCTGAAAACCATTAATTTAAAATGACCATACTTTGTGGGCATATCTACTGTAACCACTTTTTCAATCAATGAATCAGTTTTCAGCCGGTATTCAATCAAGTCCTTGATTGAAATCAGTTTCATGTCCAATTGCTTTGAGAGTAGCTTTAATTCCGGCAGCCTGGCCATCGATCCATCTTCATTCATTATTTCCACCAGTACCCCCGCTGCTTCCAGTCCGGCCAACCGGGCAAGATCAACTGCGGCTTCGGTATGTCCTGACCGTCGAAGAACGCCGCCTTTTTTGGCCCTCAATGGAAAAATATGGCCTGGCCGTCCCAAATCTGATGGCCTGGTATCAGGATTTATAAGGGCTTCGATAGTTTTGGATCTGTCCTGAGCTGAGATGCCTGTGGTACATCCATGCCCCAACAGGTCAACAGAAACGGTGAATGCAGTTTCGTGAAGTGCCGTATTGTTATTAACCATTAATTCGAGGCCCAGCTCGTCGCATCGTTCTTCCGGCAGCGCTACACAAATCAAGCCCCGCCCGTATTTGCTCATAAAATTGACCACTTCGGGTGTCGCGCAATTTGCCGCCACTATAAAATCTCCCTCATTCTCCCGGTCCTCGTCATCTACAGCGATAACCATTTTCCCCTGCCTGATATCCTCAATGGCACTTTCTATCGAATCCAGCATACTATCGGTTTTTGCAAAATTAATACATAACTACGGTTGTCGGGGTGTAAAGGTTCGCCAAACGCTGCACCTGACCGGGATTAATTTTTGAACCAATAATGTTAAGATATGTTAACACATTGATTCTTTTAAAATGCCATATTTCTGCATCTTTGCGACTTGAAAATTATGAATGTGTATGTATAAAATCAGTTTACAAATCCTGTTTGCGCTGTTTTTCAGTTTAGGGACGACGGCACAGGTAACAACAGGTACCATATTCGGTACCGTTGTCAATTCAGAAAGTAAATCTTTAACTGGCGCATCGGTTGAGGCAATTCATGAACCCTCAGGCACCAGGTACAGAACGCAGAGTACAGCAGATGGAAGATATAATCTTCCTGGTGTAAGGATCGGTGGTCCTTATAAAATCTCTGTATCCTTTGTTGGTTTCAATACGCAGGATATAACAGATGTGACTGTGCAGCTAGGCGAGCCCGTTAGAGTGGATATACAAATGGTTGAGGCAAGGACAAATCTCCAGGAAGTTGTGGTAACCAGTACAGGCGGTCGTTCATTGATCAGTAAAGACAGAAAAGGAACTGCCACTAATATTAACCGAAGGATGCTGGCCAATTTGCCAACATTAAACAGGAGTATCACAGACTTCACCAAATTTACACCACAGTCAAATGGTACTTCATTTGCAGGGCAGGACAACAGGTTTATCAATTTAACAATTGATGGATCGATTTTCAACAATTCGTTTGGATTGCAGGCATTACCTGGAAGTCAAACCAACTCCACGCCAATCTCTCTTGATGCAATTGAAGAAATTCAGATCAACATTTCTCCGTACAATCTGAAAGATGCAGGTTTCACCGGAGCATCTATCAACGCAGTAACCCGCAGTGGTACAAATACTTTTCATGGAAGTGCTTTTTATAATACGAGGAATGAAGGCCTTGTAGGCAGAAAAGCAGGTGGTGATGGCAAACAGGCAGTTGTAACCAACAGCTTTGATGTAAAACAATTTGGTGCCAGTGTTGGTGGTCCGATCATTAAAAATAAATTATTCTTCTTTGCCAATTACGAAGGCGAAAGAAGATCTGATCCTGGTACCAATTTCATTGCCAGCACAGGATCTAATACCGGGGGAAACGTTACGCGCGTACTGGCTTCTGACCTTGAAGACCTTTCTGATTTCCTCCGCACCAATTTCGATTATGAAACCGGCGGTTACCAGGATTATCCATTGCTCACACAAAGTGATAAGGCATTGTTGAAATTAGACTGGAACATTAATGACAAACACAAACTTAGCATCAGGGGTAATTTCCTGAAATCGAAAAGGGATGTGACGATGAGTGGCTCAGGCGGTTTCCAGGGTCGTAACAACAACCTCTTCGCAATCAGCTATGAAAATTCCAACTATGTAATCAATAATGATATCTATTCGGGTATAGTTCAACTCAATAGTCGTTTCAGTACAAAGTTTAATAATGAATTGACGTTTGGATATACAGCGAACAGAGATTATCGTAATGAGAAAGCGATTCCATTTCCGACCGTGGATATCCTTGATGGCAATGACAGAAACTATATAGCTTTCGGATCAGAGCCATTTACACCAAATAATCTCCTTAATACAGACACCTGGCAGTTTTCAGATAATATGACATTTTATCTTGGCAAACACAACTTGTCGGTGGGTATGAATTTTGAGACCTTCACATTCTTCAACCAATTTACACCCAACATTAACAGTCAGTTTGTATTTCAAACGCTTGCTGATTTTTACACTTCTGCCAATGCATATCTGGCAAATCCAAACATGACAACCAATCCGGTTAACCTGAGAAGATATGCACGCTCGTACAGCAATCTTCCCGGCGGAGGTTTATGGAATGCGGTTACGCAAGCCCGCAATCTTGGTTTTTATGTTCAGGACGATGTACCATTAAATGACAGATTGAATATCACATATGGTGTGAGGTTTGATGTCCCTTTCTTTGTAGGAGAAGGTTTCACGAATACCGAAGTTGATGGATTTTCTTTTGTTGATGAAGAAGGTAACCCAACAAAAATCAGTACATCAAAACTCCCTAAAGCAAAGCTGATGATTTCTCCGCGCTTCGGGTTTAACTATGATGTATTTGGCAATAAAAAAACACAGATACGTGGTGGACTTGGCTTATTTGCAGGTCGTCCCGCGTTCGTATGGATTTCCAATCAGGTGGGTAATAATGGTGTGCAAAGTGGTTCAATTTCCACCGACAATACCAACGCATTTCCTTTTGGCCCGGATATTAATGGTAACATTCCGGAAATCCCCAATCCAGGAAGTCCTGCACCATCTTATAACCTGGCCAGTACTGAAGATGATTTCAGGTTTCCCCAGGTATTCCGTTCCAATTTAGGAGTAGACCATAATATTGGTGGCGGCATAGTGGCTGGTGTCGAAGTGATGTTTACACAAAGCATTAGTAATGTATTTTATTATAATGCAAATCTGAAACCTGCCACCACCAACTTTACCGGTCCTGATGACAGACCCCGTTATAATACTTTCGGTGCAAATGGGTCCGTACTCAGTGGCAGTGCATTTAACAATGCTTCGCGTGTGAATACTAAAATTACTGATGCCACAGTTTTAAAAAGTGGCGCTTATGGTGGGTCTTTCATGACTACTGTAAAACTTGAAAAACCGGCAAGGTCAAAAGGTCTTGGATGGATGGTAGCTTACAATTATGGAAGCACAAAAGACTACATAAGTGCTGGTTCCATTGCTTTCAGCAGCTGGAGAGATAATCGTACTGTAAACGGCAATAACAACCCTGCGCTGACTTATAGTGATAATGATATCCGTCATCGTATTATTGGGAATATCAATTATCGCATTGAGCTTGCCAAAACAGTTGCCTTGCACGTTACACTTGGTGGACAATCTCAAAACCAGGGACGTATTTCTTACACTTATTCCGGTGATATGAATGGTGATGGTTTAGCAGGTAATGATTTGATTTATATTCCCAAAAGTAAAGATGAAATGAACTTCCAGGAATATACAAGCGGAGGCAATACTTATACTGTGCAGGCTCAGAAAGATGCATTCGAAGCCTTCATTTTGCAGGATGGCTACCTGAGTGAAAATCGTGGCGAATATGCAGATCGTAATGGTTTGCTTCTTCCAATGGTTACCCGTTTTGACCTTAGTGCGATGCTGGAAGTTTTCAGGAACATCGGCAAAGGCAGGCACACCATTCAATTGCGCGCGGATGTATTTAATGTGGGCAACCTTATCAATCCAAAATGGGGTGTTGGTTATGTTGTGAATAATTCTTCTCCTTTGGCAGCAAGAGGATATGTACCTGCAACCGGTCAACCTATTTTCAGGATGAATACTGTGAGTAATAATCTTACTTATTCTACTACAAGAAGAGGTACCAGTCTGATTGATGTTTGGCAGGCGCAGTTCGGTATCCGTTATGTCTTTTAAAGAATAGATTAATCTATAATCCGAAGCCGTGGCAATTTTGCCGCGGCTTTTTCTTTGGAGGCATTTGGAATTTCGTTTTATTCTGAACTCGGTATGGGTCAATGTGTGAATGGGTCAATGTGTGAATGGGTCAATGTGTGAATGGGTCAATGAGATAATTATCAGCTGTGCGCCGGGGCTGTTGAATCTTATCCAAAAGCAATTACGCAGAGATACAGGGAGATTAGTACAGGAGATCAACGGAGACCATATTGTTTAATGATCGGCTGTTCTCTACTGCCTACTGTCTACCGTCTACAAACTAAAAGATGGGCTGTTTCTTTGTGCTCTCTGTTCATTTGTGGTCCTCTGTGTCCAAAAACAAGACAAGCGCAAGGCTAAGAAATCAGTTACGCGGAGATATATGGAGATTAATACAGGAGATTCACGGAGACTGGTGAGGAATTTGAGATATTTCTAAAAGAGAATTTTTAAAATTTTCCGTATGAAAGTACTGGCTAAAGAATTCTGACTTTTGACTTTCGACTTCCTTTGGCCACAGGGTTAAGCGGAGGTTTTGAGTTGAGCGGAGCTATGATGTATTGCAGTTTTTTCATTTAACACTTCTGCAATTTGGGACGCGGAGATTCACGGAGATAAATACAGGAGATTCGCGGAGGCGTGTCAGAAGTTTAGATATTCCAGAGATCGGCTGTTTCTTTATTTCTACCGTCTACTGTCTGCCAACTTTTGTATTGGCTGTTCCAACCAGCAACCAGTCACCTGCAACCAGTAACGCTGTTACTGAAGCAACTGCTCCAACCGCTGATGAAGTTCGGCACCCCGTAAATCGCGGGCGATGATTTTACCGTTGGGATCTATTAGAAAATTTTGAGGGATGGTTCCAACTTTATATTTAGCAGCGACTTCATTATTCCAGAATTTAAGATCACTCACATGTGTCCACAAGAGATTATCATCTTTGATTGCTTTTATCCAGGGCTCACGGGCACGGTCAAGCGAAATACCGAGTACGGTAAAATTTTGTCCGCTATATTTTTTATAGGCTTCTACAATATTAGGGTTTTCCATCCGGCAGGGACGGCACCAGCTTGCCCAGAAATCAATTAAAACGTATTTCCCGCGGAAGGAAGAAAGTGAAACAGGTGAGCCTGTAGTATCATTCTGTACGAATTCAATAGCATCAGTACCAATCGCACCAATCTTTGCTTCAGCTATACTTTTATTAATCATTTGACCGAAATAGCTTTCCCTTAACGGAGGAGTGAGTTGAAGAAATCTATTTTCAGTCACTTCATAGCCCGGTGCGAGCTGAGACAATACGTATATTGCCAGCGGAGTAACTGCTGATGTGCTATGTTTTTTCACAAATTCATCAGCTGTAGTATTTACCTTATTCACTAAATCCTGGTATTCTATCCGCATTTTATTATCCGGATCGGGCTTACCTGCATTCAGGTCCTGTACCAATGGATTCAGTCTCGAAAAAAGAGGATTAAATGTGGAGTTAAATTCCTGAAAATCTTTATGACTTGCAGAACCATTCACTCTTGCGATATTGAGAGAATCCTTATGTCCGTTTAAAGTGATATCGGAAGCATCGAGGAATAAATAAAGGCGCTGCGAACTTCCCTCAAAACTGATGTAATAAAGATTGGGTTCAGCGATTTTCCCTTTCAACTCAAACTTACCTGCTTTGGAAACCGCTTTTGCAAGCGTATTGTCACTTACTTCTTCATTTTTAATCGTTATCTGCGTATTATCCGGCAATCCTTTCAGCTGTCCGCGAATTACAAAATCCTTTTCCTGTGCCATGCACATAACAGGTAAAAAAAATAATGCAATTAAAATCAGTTTCATTTACTATGCCTTTGTTTTAAAATATCTTTTACTTGTTGCAATTTAAATCCTTTACTGTTAAGCAAAACCAAATAGTGAAACATCAGATCCGCCGCTTCGTTTAAAAACTTATCATCATCATTATCTTTCGCCTCAATTACCAGCTCCACTGCCTCTTCACCCACCTTTTGGGCAATCTTGTTTATACCCTTCTGAAAAAGTTGTCGCACATAGGACTTTTCGTCGTCGCCCTCTCTCCGGATCCTGATAATGTCTTCCAGGTAAGCCAGAAAATCATCAGCATGATTTTTTTCGTTCCAGCAGGTATCTGCGCCGGTATGACAAACCGGACCAACCGGATGAGCTTTGATTAACAGGGTATCATTGTCACAGTCAATAGTCATGGAACGCAATTCCAGGAAATTACCGCTCTCCTCTCCTTTGGTCCATAGCCGGTTTTTAGACCTGCTATAAAACGTCACTTTACCGCTTTCCATTGTTTTAGCCAGTGCCTCTTCATTCATATAGCCCAACATGAGCACTTTTGCAGTCAACTGATCCTGAATGATTGCAGGTACAAGTCCATCGGGGGATTTATTAAAATCTACTTTCAAAACATATTGATTTTGAGGGTGATAACATCAGGATAAACGCATCACAATTCCTTTTTCCGCAAGATAATTTTTAAGGTCGGGAATACCGATCTCCTTAAAATGAAAAATACTGGCTGCCAATGCCGCATCAGCGGATGCATTGTTAAATACGTCATAAAAATGTTCCATCGTGCCGCCGCCTCCGGAAGCAATAACGGGAACAGGTAGAGTGATGGAAAGTGTTGAAGTGATATCTTTTGCAAAACCCTGCCTTGTTCCATCGTGGTTCATACTTGTTAGCAATATTTCTCCGGCGCCAAGATCCACAGCTTCTTTTGCCCACTCGGTACACAATTTATCCGTTTTTATTCTGCCACCATTGAGATAAACGTACCAGTTGCCATCTTCCTCTTTTTTAGTGTCAATGGCCAATACAATACATTGACTACCGAATTCCCTCGACAACTCTTTCACCAGTTCAGGTCTTTTAAACGCTGATGAATTAACTGAAATTTTATCAGCGCCATGTTGCAGCAGTACATATACATCATCAACGCTGCTGATGCCTCCGCCTACTGTAAACGGTATGTTAATCTGACCCGCAATCCGCCGCACCAGAGATGAAAGTGTTTTACGGCGTTCATGGGTAGCCGTTATATCCAGGAAAACAAGTTCATCTGCACCTTCTGCGGCGTATAATGCGCCGAGTTCAACGGGATCGCCTGCATCACGAAGATTTACAAAATTGGTTCCTTTAACGGTACGACCATCTTTAATATCCAGACAGGGGATAATTCTTTTCGTTAACATCCTCTTTATTTGGGTTCAGTAATTCGACAACGTTTCATACCGCCATTTGTGCCTGCCAGTTATACAATTGACCCGAAGTGATTCTGCCTTCGTAAATCGCTTTTCCAATGATTGCAGCTTTACAGCCAATGGCATTTAGTGAATCAAGATCTTCAATCGTCGTGACACCGCCACTCGCGATAAAATACAATTCCGGTATCCTATCAATGATGCTTTTGTACAGTTCAACCGATGGACCTTCGAGCTTTCCATCTTTACTCACATCTGTACAAAAAACCTGAGTGACTCCATAGGCAATATATTTCTCCAGAAAGGAAAAAATATCAATGGTTGTGGTTTCTGTCCAACCATGTATAGCAATATTCAAACCTTTAACGTCCGCACCCAGTAAGAATTTTTCAGCACCGATTTTTTCAAACCATTTCAGTAATTCCTGTTCATTTTTTACAGCAATACTTCCCACTGTAACATACGCCGCTCCTGAACCCAACACTCTTTCCACATCTTCAATTGTTTTAACACCTCCGCCAAAATCAATTATTAAAGAAGTGCCGGCAGCAATGGATTCCAGCACTTTCCAGTTTTGCACTACTCCTGCTTTTGCACCATCAAGATCAACAAGGTGTAAGCGTTTTAAACCTGCCTCTTCAAATTGCCGCGCCACTGCCAAAGGATCATCATTATAAATACTTTTTTGGCTATAATCGCCTTCAGTTAGTCTTACACATTTTCCGTCGATGAGATCAATTGCAGGTATAATTTCCATATGCTAAAGGGCTATAAAATTATTTAGAATCAGCGAACCGGTTGAAGCACTCTTTTCCGGATGAAACTGCACACCATAAAAATTATCTTTGTGTAAAGCTGAACTGTAAGGTGTTGTATATTCTGTTGTTGAAATGGTATGTTCACCTTTCATTGCAAAATAGCTGTGTACGAAATAGCAGTAACTGTTCTCTGGTAGTCCTTTGAACAAAGGTGATTTTAAATCATAGATTGTATTCCATCCGATTTGTGGAATTTTATAAGCATTATCTTCCGATGTGAATTTTTTTATCTCTTCATCAAAAATACCGATACAGGATGTATCATTTTCTTCAGAGTACCTGCACATCAACTGCATTCCCAAACAAATGCCAAGTACAGGCTGCTTTAAGCCCCTGATTAATTTATCTAAGTTTCTTTCCTTCAGATATTGCATGGCTGAAGATGCTTCCCCAACACCCGGAAAGATAACTTTATCGGCATTTGCAATTTCTTCAGGATTGTCTGTAACAATTGCTTCAACACCCGCCCTCTCCATTGCATACAGTACAGACTGTATATTGCCGGCATTATATTTTATAATTACAAGTTTCACTTTAAATAATCAGGATAATACAGGCGATAAAAATTCTTTTGTTGACTTTGTAACATCACTGCCATTTTGGAGAGCATTAATATATGCTGAACCAATGATTGCGCCGTTAGTATATGTACATGCAGCGTCAAAACTCAATTTATCTTTAATACCAAACCCAACCAGTACGGGGTTTTTCAGATTATAACTTTTTAACCTCATCAGGTATGCATCAACGTGGTCCATATTTTTTGTAGAACCGGTTGTGGATGAGGATGATACTGCATACAGAAAGCCAGTACTTCTTGCATCCAGGTTATGAATTCTCTCTTCACTTGTTTCAGGTGTAATGAGAAAAATAAAATCAAGTCCGTATTGCTGTATGATTTGTTTATAATGATGATCAAATTCGAATTCCGGTAAATCAGGCAATATCAACCCATCCACACCAACGGCAGCCGCGTCCGAACAAAATTTTTCAAATCCATATTGCAGCACGGGGTTCATGTATCCCATTAAGATCACAGGGAGATTTACTTTCTTTCTGAAATCGGTCAGTTGTTGAAATAAGATACTGATCGTCATTCCATTTTTTAATGCTATTGAACTGCTTTGCTGAATTACTGGCCCATCAGCTAAAGGATCACTGTAGGGCATACCTAACTCAATGATATCAGCACCGTTATCCTGTAGCGCCTGCATAACTTTTATTGTACTGTCCGCCTCAGGAAAACCTGCTGTGCAGTATACATTAAGTACCCGCTCTTTTTTCTTTTCGAATAAATCCTTTAGTCGGCTCATATCCTTTTTTTGAGGTGAATATGTGAATGAGTCAATGAGTGAATGAACAGCCTCCGTGAATCGTGAATCGTGAATCGTGAATCGTGAATCGTCAATCGTCAATCGTGAATCGTGAATCGTCAATCGTGAATCGTGAATCGTGAATCGTGAATGAACAGCCGTTGCTGCCTGTGCCAATTGTTAACCAGATTTTAGTTCAAATTTCCAATTCATAACGGCTGCTACTATTCATTTTCCCTGCATTTAACAACGCACACTTACATCGTAATCCTTTCACCGGCTGTTAACTTAAAACCTCCAACCTAAAACATTGCAGGCTGTTAACCTAAAACTTAAAACCTATAACTTACAACAACTTCGCACTTCGTACTTCTCACTTCGCACTTATTTCCCATCTTCCGGTTGCCATATCTTTCATATAGGTAGACATATCCTTATCGCCCCTGCCACTCAAACAAATCACGACAACATCATCCTGCTTAAAACTCATTTTTCTTAGCGCAGCAAACGCATGAGCAGTTTCAAGTGCAGGAATAATACCTTCTATTCTTGAAAGTTCAAATGCAGATTGTAACGCTTCTTCGTCTGTTGCACTTAAAAATATTGCCCGGCCACGATCGTAAAGATCAGCATGCAATGGTCCGATGCCCGGATAATCAAGGCCGGCGGAAATACTATGTGGCTCCACTACCTGTCCATCTTCTGTTTGCATCACATAACTTTTGCTGCCATGCAAAATACCAGGTTTGCCTAATTGTGTAGTTGCTGCACTCAAACCACTGTTTATCCCCATACCGGCGGCTTCCACCGCCACAAGCTCCACGTCAATTTCATCCAGGAAATGATAAAATGCGCCTGCTGCATTGCTGCCACCACCTACACAGGCGAGTACATGTGTCGGCAACTCATTGCCAGTCTTTTCTTTTAACTGTAATTTGATTTCTGCGCTGATTACACTCTGGAATCTTGCTACCATATCTGGATACGGATGAGGACCCACAACACTACCGATGATATAATGTGTATTCACAGGATTATTAATCCAGTCACGAATCGCTTCATTAGTCGCATCTTTCAATGTTTTGCTGCCACTGATTGCAGGTATAACCGTTGCGCCAAGCATTTTCATCCTGGCTACATTCGGTGCCTGACGCTCTATATCTTTTTCGCCCATATAAACCACACATTCAATTCCTTTTAATGCACACACAGTGGCAGTAGCCACTCCATGCTGCCCTGCTCCCGTTTCTGCAATGATGCGTGTTTTCCCTAAGCGTATAGCCAACAAAATCTGCCCTATGGTATTGTTTATTTTGTGCGCTCCGGTATGACAAAGATCTTCGCGTTTGAGGTATACATTGGTGCTGTATTTTTCACTTAACCTTGCTGCGTAAAATAATGGAGTTGGCCTTCCTACATAATCTTTAAGCAATTCGTCATATTCTTTAACGAATGATGGTTCGTGAATGATAGAAAGATATCTTGTTCTTAATTCTTCTACATTTCTATGCAGCATTTCCGGAATGTATGCACCACCAAAATTTCCATAATACCCCTGGGCATCCGGCATTTTCCACGATACTGTTAAGCTCTCTGTAGTTGCCATATTTGCTCATTTAATATTTTCTCTTAATCAACAATTCTAATTCTTTATTATTTGCACTAATCCTGATTTTCTTTCAGCATCAACTGATAAAATACGAGGTCAAGCCATCTATTAAATTTAAATCCCACCTGTTTCATATGCGCCACTTTATCAAACCCAAACTGTTCATGTAATTTTATACTCGCCAGATTCTCAGCATCGATACCAGCCATCATCACATGTTTTCCCATCTTTTCAGCAATTTCAATTAATCCCGGTAAAATCAATTTAGAAATCCCTTTACCCCTATATTCCTTTTTCACATATAACGAATGCTCTACTGTAAAACGGTAAGCTTGCCAGGGTCTGAATAATCCAAATGAACCAAAGCCCAATACTGCATCTCCCTCTGCAACAACTATCACCGGTAAACCATCTCTCTTTCTTTCAGTAAACCATTTATGCCGCATTTCCATAGTGTGCGCTTCATAATCATACACAGCCGTTGTATACAGGATAACTTCATTGTAGATTTCCAGCATCTGGGCTATGTCCTCTTCAATCGCATCTCTTACTATAATATTATCTTTCATTTTTCATTCAGGCGCTGGTAAAATGTTCTGATGGCCTGCATGTTTTTTACACCTGGCGAATCTTCAAACCGACTATTGATGTCAACAGAAAACAACTCAGTATGTTGCCCCGCAAACTGCTTAACCTGTTCGTCATCGCCCGGACCAATTCCACCACTTAAAAAAAATGGTTTCACAATTTTTGTTCCTTCTAAAATTTTCCAATCAAACTGTTGACCGGTGCCACCATAATTCACACCCACAGTATCAAAAAGGTACATGTCAACTGCATCTTTATAAGGATATATTTTCCAATCAACATTCATACCTTCTCCAAGCCTGAAAGCTTTGATAGTGGTAATATGATTACTGATGTTTTCACAAAACTTTGGTGTTTCATCTCCATGAAGTTGAACCATATGCAGGCGCCATTCATCAACAGTTCTGAGAATTTCCTGTTCGGAAGCATTTACAAAAACGCCTACCCTGTTGATGCTGATTCTTGCTTTTTTTAAGTCGGTTGCCGCCAATCCAAACTTTTCTACGAAACGCGGCGATTTAGGATAAAAAATAAACCCAGCAAATGACACCCCAATTTCTTCCAGCTCACGAATCTGGCCTACCCGCGTCATTCCACACACTTTAATTCTCATTGATCTCCTCAGGTTTTAATTCATTGGCAAATTTCCTGAATGCTTCTCCCGGATTATCTTCTTTCATAAAAGTTTCTCCAATAAGAAACCCTTTATAATTATTCTTTTTAAATAACCTGATATCTTCTGCACTACTGATTCCGCTTTCCGCAATCCTGATTTTTTTCGCAGGAATTTTTTCAGCCATCAGAATACTTCTTTGAATATCCACATCAAAAGTTTTCAGGCTCCTGTTATTAATACCGATCAACATCGTCTCTTCACAAATATGCTGCAACTCTTCTTCATCATGAATTTCAAGCAATACTTCCAAACCTAATTCAACAGCCACTCTGCTTAAAATCTGAACTTCTGCTTTTGTTAAACAGGCTGCAATTAATAAAACCACATCCGCACCAAATGCTTTGGCTTCGTATATCTGGTATTCATCAATGATAAAATCTTTACGAAGTATGGGAATATTTGTTGTTTTGCGGGCCACAATCAAATCATTGGTACTTCCTCCAAAAAAAGTTTCGTCTGTGAGAACAGATATTGCTGCGGCGCCGTATCGCGCATAGTCGGCCACAACTTCATCAACCCCGGATGAGTTATTAATTACTCCTTTTGACGGCGATTTTCTTTTGAATTCTGCAATAATACCTGTCGTATCATCTAATGTTAATCTCTTTATCAGCGACACTGTTTTTCGACTCCAGAATGGTTGTTGTTTCAAGTAGCCCAGCGGAAGTTTAGCTTTTTTCGCTGCTACTTCTTTCCTCTTAACCTCTACGATCTTTTCAAGAATGTTCATGAATTAGTTGTTCTGTAATTGTAATAATTGCTGCAAGGTACCGAAAGCTTTTCCGCTTTCCAGACTTTCCACGGCCGCAGCATAAGCGTCTGAATATGATTTGTAATAGCCGGTGCTCATCAGGGCCATAGCTGCATTCGCAATAACCACTGCGTTTTGTGCCCAACTGCCGTCGCCCTTTAATATTTTCCTGAATAAGCCAGCAGCTTCTTCCACCGTATTTCCACCGTAAATATCCGTCGCATCCACCATTCTTTTTCCTAATTTTTCTGGTGTCATGATTTTTTCTCCTTCACGGGTAATAACTTTTGTGTCATTAGTCAGCGAAATTTCATCATATCCATCCAAACTATGTATGATAGTGAAGGCTTTACCGGTCTCCTGGAGTAAATATGTATAAATCCTTGCCATCTCCAAACTGTATACCCCCACCAGTTGAAAATCAGGTGAGGCAGGGTTCACCATTGGGCCTAACATATTAAAAAATGTACGGACACCAAGGTTTTTTCTAATAGGCCCTACCACCTTTAAAGCCGGGTGAAACAACGGAGCATGCAAAAAACAGATATTAGATACCTCCACTTCTTTTTTGAGCTGATCAGTATTATTCTTAAACCGGTATCCCAACTGTTCCATTACATTGGATGCGCCGCTCACGGAGGAAGCGCCGTAATTCCCGTGTTTCACCACTTTTTGGCCAGTACCCGCCACAATAAAACATGCCAGTGTAGAAATGTTGAAAGTATTTTTTCCATCACCGCCTGTGCCAACGATATCCATTACTTCAAATCCATTCATATCCACCTTTACGCACAATTCAAGTAAAGCATCTCTGAAACCCTGTAACTCAGGAATAGAAATACTCCGCATCAGGAACACGGTCATGAACGAAGTGATCTCGTGCTCATTGTAAACCTGGTTGCCGATGTTCAACAAAACTTCTTTAGCCTGTACACGCGAAAGTGTTTTGTGTTCAAACAGATATTGTAATATTTTTCGCATAATCTTTTTTAAAAGACTTGAAATAAACTTGTTCTCTATGCTGCCAGCCAGTTACGAAGCATTGCTTCACCCATCGGAGTTAAAATACTTTCCGGATGAAACTGTACACCCTGGACATCATAATTTTTATGCCTTAAAGCCATTATATAACCATTGTCATCGCGTGCAGTAATCTCCAGGTCGTCTGAAAAATGTTCATCTTTCACCACCCAGCTATGATACCGGCCTACTTCGATTTGATTGGGCAAACCAAGGAACCAATCATTTTTCCGTTTTGTTGCAGTAGTTTCTGTAATCAGGTTGATGTTGGTTGCCACTCCATGATACACGGTACTTAAATTTTCCAACGCTGAGCCAAATGCCTCACCTATAGCCTGGTGACCTAAACAAACACCTAATATGCTTTTTGTTGAGGCATATTCCCTGATCACAGGCAATAACAAACCGGCTTCTTTGGGAATACCTGGTCCGGGAGATAAAATGATTCTGTCAAATTGTTTTATGTCTTCCAAAGTAATCTGATCATTTCTGTAAACCTCTGTTTTTTGATGCAAAATCTTTTCTACAAGGTGAACAAGATTGTAAGTAAATGAATCGTAGTTATCAAACACCAAAATCCTTTGCACTGTTTTTATTTTAAAAGATGATCGATTATTAATTCAGTTAAAAACCCTTTCGTCAATTCGTTCTTCAACAGCATTTGCAATACCGGTGGTAAATTCTTCCCCAGCCTGCTCAATTGCCTTTTTTAAAGCGCCGAGTTTGTTGTTTACTTCCTGTAATTCATTTTCCGGCACGCTCGATACTACAACGCCAGCTCCCGCCTGGTAATACAACATGTTATTGCGGCTGAGAAAACTTCTTATCATTATAGCGTGTATACATGAACCATCAAATCCCATAAATCCTATTGCTCCGCCGTAATATGATCTGGATGTAGGTTCCAATCCATCAATCAATTCCATTGCCCTAATTTTAGGTGCACCACTTAAAGTGCCGGCCGGGAATGTTTTAGCCATCAGTACAAATGGATTACTGCCCGGTTTAACCTTACCACTTACCTGGCTCACCAAATGAATTACGTGCGAGTAATAATGAACCTGCCTGTAGTACAAAACCTTCACATCGTCGCAAACCCTGCTCAGGTCATTTCTTGCAAGATCAACCAGCATTACATGTTCGGCATTTTCTTTGGCATCTTTCAGCAGTCTTTCTGCTTCCCTGTGATCGGTTTCATCATCACCTGTTCTTTTGAATGTTCCTGCAATAGGATGCAGTATGGCCTGGCCATTGTTGATCAGTAATTGACTTTCGGGTGATGAACCCATTAATTTATAATCGCCATAGTCAAAGAAAAAAAGATAGGGTGATGGATTAATGTTACGGAGTGCCCTGTATACATTGAATTCATCGCCGGCAAAAGGCTGCTGGAATCGCCTGCTTAAAACAATCTGGAAAACATCACCCCTGTGACAACTGGCAATTCCACTTTTCACCATACTGATATAGGCATCATTTGCCATATTTGAACTTTCCGGCCCGGTTGTATTAAAAGGGAACTGTGGAATATCCCTGCTTCGAATCAGGCTTTCAATCACTTCTATCGCTGAGGGTAGTTGCTGAAAATGATTTTCGCAGAGATACAGCTCATCTTTAAAATGATTGATGGCTATAACGTACTGGTATAACCGGTAACGCATGAGTGGAATCTGATCAGCTGATGACGAACCTGAATGATGCTTATTTTCTATCCCATATGATTTTTCGCTAAGGTTCACTGTATCAAAAAACCTCACAGCATCATATGTTGTATATCCATACAATCCCTGTGCAAACCGCGCTTCTTTTGATGTGTTTACCGGTTCAAATTTCTTCATAAAGTCCCAAACGATATCAGGAACTTTCTGACTGTCTGTGATATTCATTTTCTCAGGTTTTTCACCCGGGAGTTTGAATTCAAGACTGTTCGTAGTTGTAATTTCTATTCCTGCAATGGCATTGATACAGATAAAGGAATAACTGTTATCGGCTGCGTGGTTGTCTGTACTTTCCAGCAGAATGGTATCCCTGAACCTGTCGCGCAACCTGAGGTAAATCCCTACGGGTGTATAAACATCGGCCAGCATCCGTTTTACTGAAGTTTGAATGGCAATTTTTTTCATCCTGAATGAGCGTCCTTTGGTATGGAATGGAAATAAAAAGGCCCCGAATCAATATCGGGGCCTGGTATGTTTACAACATAATGGTGATATTACAGACCCCTAAGAGTTTGCATGCCACCACCAATTGTTATTGTTATTATTTTTCATCAGGCCACAAATATGCATACTTTTTTGTGAATAAAACAAATTTTTGATTTACTTTTTTCCCGTGAATCAATTATGACAATCCTTCTCAAACGCCAAAATTCCCCTTGGTGCCTGCTCTCACTGGATTTCATGAGAGGTTTAATCATGGTTTTGTTGACGCTGGAAGTCACCGGATTTTATGAATATCTTAATATAGCCACACATTCCGACCTGATAAAATCACCATCGGGCAGTTTTTTAATCACCTGTGCAATGGCCTGTGTTTCCGGGATATAATACAGCAGCGTTCATATTTATTCCAGGTGCCCGGTTGATATCGGGTGCAGTAGTCATTTTGCATTGGAATGCGGCCTTTATTACTTTCGCTATAAGAAAAAGATGTTTTTCAAATTATAAATTGTTTTTCAAGATGATCAACTCCCTTAAAGAATTTTACAAAACATGGCAGCACGAATCACAAAGTACTATAAAAGTATTCCAACACCTGACAGATGAAAGTTTATCCACCCGCGTATATGAAGGTGGTCGTACATTAGGGAAGCTGGCTAATCATATTGTTGAAACTTTGTCGGAACTACCATCAAAACTGTGTCTCGGTATCTCCGAAAAACATGCCCATTATGTTTCAGTAAATGAATTAATTGAGGTTTATAAAAAAGACTCAGCAGCTTTAATTGAAGCCATTAAAGAAAAATGGACTGACGACAGTCTACATGAAAAACATAATATGTATGGTGAGGAGTGGAAAAATAATCTTTCCCTCTGGGTTTTGATAACACATCAGATACATCACCGGGGGCAGATGACCGTTTTGATGCGGCAGGCTGGCTTAAAAGTCCCGGGGATATACGGTCCTGCAAAAGAAGAGTGGGAAGCGATGGGAATCCCTGCGATGGAATAGCCCAATTCCAGGTACAAACTTGTAAGCGTTAAGGAGCCATAAACATCAACATCCGGTTGGAAGTACCGGCATAATTTTTCTATCTTTATCTCCCTTCAAACGCCATACCTGAATTGCCATGCATTTGCTGCGATTGCTATTGATTATGTTATTTATCGGATACTCGTCTGTTTTTGCACAGACGAAAGATTATCAGTTTACAAGACTTGATATCCAGTCGGGCTTATCCAACAATCAGATCAACTGCATTTTTAAAGACGCGAAGGGCTTTATGTGGTTTGGTACATTTTCAGGATTGAACAGGTATGATGGATATAATTTTAAAATATTCCGCCATGATGAAATGGATACCACTTCCATTTCAGATAATTTCATCAATAATTGTTTTGAAGGCCCGGGCGATAAAATCTGGATTAAAACGCAGAGTGCGTACAATATCTATGATCCGGTAACTGAGAAAATCGACAGGAAAGCTGATCGTTTTTTACAAAGCCTTGGATTGCCATCGGAAGGATTGGTAACGATACTTCGTTCAAAAAAAAATTTCTATTTTGTATATGCACAGGCTGGCATTTACGCACTCGATGAAAAAGGAAAAATAACCCCGGTAACAGACGCGATTGCGAATAAACAGGTGCACAGCCCTATCACCAGTGCGTCACTGGATTCAAAAAACTATATCTGGATTTTACGGCATAATGGAATTATTGAAAAATTCGACGGCGAGCAACAAAAAAACCTTTTACACACTACTATCTTCCAAAAACAAAATCTTCAACTGCAGTTCGGCTATTTGATGTTTATAGATAACCAGGATGAACTGTGGCTATACCAGCGCAATACATTGTCGGGATTATACAGGTACAATCCCTCTCGTAACAGTGTACTATATTACTCTCAGCAATCAGCATCACCCTCTTTAAGTAATAATGCCATTAACGGCATTACACAGGACAATAAAGGTTTGATATGGATCGCTACTGATCATGGTGGTGTAAATATTCTGGACAAGGAAAGTCACACCATAACACACGTTGAAAATTCTGAAACAGACAATAAGTCGATTGCTGATAATGTACTGAATGCTATTTACAAAGATAACCAGGGCATCATTTGGCTGGGTACCAATAAAAAAGGAATAAATATTTACGACGAAAACAGCAATCGTTTTCCACTCTATCATCATGCCGGAAAATAAACCAACAGTTTGCCCTTTGATGATGTGAATGCATTTGTTGAAGACAAAAAAGGAAACTTGTGGATAGGTACAAATGGAGGCGGATTAATTTATTACGATCGCCAGCTAAACAGGTACCAGCAATATCTCCATAATAGTTCAAATACAAACAGCCTGAGTAATAATGTTGTGGTGTCGTTGTTTATTGATCATCAACAAAAATTATGGATTGGAACTTACCTGGGTGGCATGGATTGCTTTGACGGTAAAAATTTTATTCACTATAAACATGATGACAGCAAACCCGGGGTGCAATGAAATTTGCTAACGGAAATGTATCAACGGCATCTTACAATGAAATTACTTTCTCCGTATTTGGCACTCCCGGCACCGGTGGAAAGAAGATTATGGTGTCAGCGAATGGTGGTGCTCAGTACCTGGTAACAATTGTTGAGGGCGAATGGACAGAATACAAATTAACGAAAACTGATTTAGGAAATCCTGCTACCATTTCTGACCTGGCATTTCAGATACAGGATTGGACCGGTGTAATATACATTGACCATGTTGGTTTAAGATAATTGTAAAAAGCGTTTTTAGCAGTTAGGTTATCAATAATCCCCCGCAGACTTTAAGAGATAGCTCGGGCGGGGGATTTTGATTTAATTTCAACTCTTGTACTCTTATTAAATATTAATTTGAATCAATGTCGAACCTGCGAATGTCATATAAAAATATTTTGAAACTGGTTGTTCTTGCCTGTATCATTGGACTTGCCTGCAGTAAAAAAACGGATCCGGCTCCACCGCCTCCTACCCCGGACCCCGGTCCAGGCCCTGTTGTGGTAGTACCTGTTGATGATCCTCCCCTGTCAAAAACGATGGGTTTCTTTTTGAATGATTGGCAACCGAGAAGTTTCACTCCACCTTCCTACACTGAAGTGAGTGCAGTGACTGCATCTACGGCTAATACAGTTACGATTGATGCATCTTCTGTTATTACAAAAATTCCACTATCCACATTCGGTCACAACGCCAATACATGGATGACACCGATGGTTACCGAGCCTAAATTTATGACCGCTATCACAGATCTTCATCCGCATATAATCCGATTTCCTGCGGGTAGTGGCAGTGATGCATATTTCTGGAATCAACCTGAAAATATCCGGCCGGCAGATGTTCCCACAACGATAATGGATAAAGACGGCAATTTGAAAGATCCGCAATATTGGTTTGGTAAAACAAATAACAACTGGTCGGCTTCCATTGATAATTATTATTCCATGTTACAGCAAAGTAACAATCGCGGGATGCTGACAGTAAATTACGGCTATGCCCGATATGGTACCAGTGATGATCCTGTTGCTGCTGCTGCGCATCTTGCAGCGGATTGGGTTAGATACGACAATGGCCGCACGTCTTACTGGGAAATAGGAAATGAAAGTTATGGCGATTGGGAATGGGGATATAGAATTGATATTTCGAAAAACAAAGATGGTCAGCCTGAATATTTAACAGGCAAATTATATGGCGAACACTTCCAGGTTTTTGCTGATTCAATGAAAGCCGCTGCAGCTGAAAAGGGATTGACCATTTACATCGGCGCAACATTGTATGAATCACCAACAGAATCGTGGCAAACGAATACTGTAAAAACATGGAATGCCAGCTTATTACCAGCGCTGAATAACAAAGCTGATTTTTTCATTGTACATAATTACTTTACTCCATATAATGAAAACAGTACAGCAGCGGTAGTAATTATTGCTGCACAAACTGTTCCGGCGAAAATGATGAACCTGATCAAGACCATTTTGCAAACGCATGGAGCGGAACAAAAACCTGTTGCATTAACGGAATGGAATATGTGGGCGCGGGATTCAAAACAACAGGTGTCAAATATCAGCGGTTTATTCGCACTGAGTATTTTTGGAGAGTCGCTAAAAAGCCAGTATGGCATGACTGCCAGATGGGATCTCTTAAACGGCTGGGAAAATGGAAATGATCATGGATTATTTAGTGATGGCAATGAACCAGGAGTACCCAAGTGGACACCGCGGCCTTCGTATTATTATATGTATTTTTTCCAAAAGATGCTTGGCGACAGGTTGGTTCCTGCCGCTGTACAAGGCAATTCAGCCATCAAAGCATATGCATCTACATATACATCCGGACAGGCGAACCTCACGTTACTTAATGCTTCAGCAACGGATATCACAGT
>JANPJC010000245.1:0-2508 GCA_031425315.1 Chitinophagales bacterium | reverse complement strand
AAAAAGCTCCATGTATTATTTTTATAGATGAGATAGATGCGATAGGCCGTGCTAGAGGTAAGAATGCCATGATGAGCAATGATGAGAGAGAAAATACATTGAATCAATTGTTGGTGGAAATGGACGGTTTTGGAACTGATTTAGGCATCATTATTCTTGCGGCTACCAACAGACCGGATGTATTGGATACTGCTTTATTAAGACCAGGTCGTTTTGACCGTCAGATATCTATTGACAGACCCGATCTTGTAGGAAGAGAAGCAATTTTTAAAGTTCACTTAGGCCCAATCAAAATATCTCAAACGTTGGATATACATAAACTGGCAGAACAAACACCCGGATTTGCCGGTGCTGATATTGCAAACGTTTGTAATGAAGCTGCATTGATAGCTGCGAGAAAAAATAAGGACAGCGTGGACATGAGCGATTTTCAAGATGCCATAGACAGAGTAATAGGTGGGCTTGAAAAAAGGAATAAATTAATTTCACCGGAGGAAAAAGAAATTATAGCTTATCATGAGGCAGGTCATGCAATTTGTGGTTGGTATTTGGAACATGCGTATCCTTTATTAAAAGTTACCATTGTACCGAGGGGAACTGCTGCTTTAGGTTATGCACAGTACACGCCTAAAGAACAATACTTATACAATACAGATCAGTTAATGGATCAAATCTGTATGACGCTTGGTGGCCGTGCGGCTGAAGATATTTTCTTTGGTAAAATAAGTACAGGTGCAAGCAACGATCTACAACAAATTACCAAAATTGCATACAGCATGGTTACTATGTATGGTATGAATGATAAGGTTGGTAATGTGAGCTATTATGATCCTGCACAGGAGAATATGTTTACAAAACCATATAGCGAAGAAACCGGAAAAATGATCGATACCGAAGTGAGGGCGCTGATAGAAAATGCTTACGTGAAAACAAAAGCTTTGTTATCTGAAAAGAGAGGCGATGTAGAAAAACTGGCAAAAGAACTTTTGGTAAAAGAAGTTTTATTTAAAAGTGACGTAGAAACATTGATTGGAAAGAGACCATTCGAAGAAAAGAAATTGTTGGATATCGAACCGGAAAATAATGTTACGGAAGAACCTGTGAGTGTATTTCCTGAAGAATTAAAAAATCCACCTGCTATTTAATAAAAGATAATGGCTACATCTTTAGCAAAAGAAAATATACTTAAACGTATAAGGGAGGCACTGATTAATCCAGTGCCTTTGCCTTTTCCACAAAGCGAAGGCAGCAGCTCTGTATACGTAAATAGCTTAGAAGAGCCTGTTGTTGTTTTTGCAGAAGAGTTTACGAAACTGCAGGGCAAATTTGCATTTTGTACCAATGAAGAAGATTTTAAATTACAGTTACAGCAACTGATTATACAAAGAAGTTGGAGTAAAGTTTATTGCTTGGAAAGTGAGTTACAGCAAACCCTTCAGGCTATTAATGTTACGCTTTATATTGATCTTCCATCTTGCGATGTAGCAATTACAAACTGTGAATATTTGGTAGCCCGCACAGGTACGATCGTGCTGAGTACAACGCAGCAGAGTGGTCGCACGGCAAGTGTATATGCACCTGTACATATTTGCGTAGCTTACAGCAGTCAGTTGGTAAATGATGTAAAAGATGCATTGCAGTTAATGAAAGAAAAATATGCAGATAATTTTCCATCGTTTACAACATTTGCAAGTGGCCCAAGCCGCACTGCAGATATTGAAAAAACTTTGGTAACGGGTGTGCATGGACCTAAAGAAGTATTTTGTTTTTTTATAGACAACAATTAAACCATCGACATGAACCCAACCTCATATAAAATTTTTGTTTACGGATCGCTTCGCAGCGGCTTTAGAAATGCTGCATATGAATACCTTACCCGCTATTTTAAATATAGTGGTGAAGCATTGGTGAAGGGAAAGTTTTTTGATGCGGGTTCTCATCCCGTAGCACTCCCCACCGAAGATGAAAATTTCATTTTAGGTGAATTATACAGCATGCACAGCGAAGATGAATTTTCGTGGGCTTTTGAACAGCTTGATGATTATGAGGGCTTGCATGTTGAGGCGGGAGAAACACCTTTATACAGAAGAAATTTGGTAGCGGTTTTTCAAAATGGTGAAACCCAAACTGCCTGGATATATTGGTACAACAGGAGCACCGAAGGAATGCCTGAAATAGAAACAGGAGATGTAATGCGTTATCTTCAACAAAAGAACCAACCTTAGATTTGTGAATGGCTGCCGCAAAAAATATATACTTTCTTTCTGATTTTCACCTGGGCGCTCCCAATGCTACCGAAAGCCTTGTGCGTGAAAAAAAAATTATCTGTTTTCTTGACGAGATTAAATCAAAGGCAGAAGCCATCTTCATTGTTGGTGACCTGTTTGATTTTTGGTACGAATACAAACGAGTAGTACCTAAAGGCTATGTAAGGATTTTAGGTACGAATACAAACGAGTAGTACCTAAAGGCTATGTAAGGATTTTAGGTAAGTTCTGCAATCTTACC
>JANPJC010000244.1:0-9759 GCA_031425315.1 Chitinophagales bacterium | reverse complement strand
ATAATTATTTCAGGCTATGTTGGCGTGCTGGGTATTCATTTGCGCAAACTGATGTCAATTGGCGAAGAAGAATATTCCGAAAGCAAAATGGAAAGATATCTGGAAAACTGCCTGATGACAACAAAGCGTGCATTACAATTGATCAATTACGCACTCATTTCCAGGTTATGGGATTTTCAGAATAAAAATACCATCAGGCTCTCACCGGTTCAAACCAGGAGTTTCTTTAGATTTTTTAAAAATGCAGCAGAAGAAAGTATCCCCGGTTACATAGATTTACTGCGAACGCTGGTTGATATTTTTATTTCAAATCCTCTTGACTCCCCTATCGAACAACTGACAGCGCTACAACCCCATCTTCTGGCAGACAGTGATTTAACAAATGCCTGTATGAAGTTACATGCAGTAAATGATTTGCTGAAAACCGAAACTTATACCGTTAGTGATTGCAATGAAACAGAAAAAAATCTCACTGTTGTATTAGCGCACCTGAGTTTCCTGGCCGAATATAAAATGATTTCTATCAAAGATATTGGCTATAATCAACAAAGAAATGATAAGGAAGGAATTTACCTGCATAATTATTCATTACTTGAAGGCGATAGCCAGCTCAACAACAATACGCAGGGAAAAGTAAAAAAAGATAATTCTCCGGTTATATCCTATGCTGTCCTTTTGTTCAAAGAAGATTACCGCCAAAATATTAACCTGGTTCCGTTTATTATCGACTACAACGCCTTGGGATTGAGTGGCGGATCAAAAATCTGTTTTTATTCATTCTGTAATACATATGATGATCTTAACCTGAATTATAGTTTTATAGAAGACAACAGCAAAGTGATCATCACAAAATCAAAAAACGTAAAACCGGCTGATGAACAGGCTTTCAACAAATGGTTGGCTAGTGCCGAAAACCGGAAAGACATGAACTTCGACAACGTTTTCAGGCTCTTCAACGAAGCCAAAAAAACCCTTGCCGGTATAGAAGAAGAAAGTACTGATGATTTGTTGTAACATTCATTTCAATAAGAAAATTTCAACACAATGAAGAAATACCCCTTTAAGTTTCTGGATTCGTACAATCGGGAAGACAAGGGAATTTTTTTCGGTCGGGATGAAGAAATTGATGCATTATATGAGATGGTGTTTCAAACTTCAGTGATCCTTGTTTATGGCGCTTCGGGTACGGGCAAAACCAGTCTAATTAATTGCGGACTGGCAGGCCGTTTTCAACCCCATGACTGGTTGCCCTTGATGATTCGAAGGGGTAATGATCTTAATGAGTCGCTGGATAAAATGCTGGCGGCTGCAGGAGGCAAGGTTGCACAAACTCAAAAATCAAACAACTGGTTCAACCAGGGGCAGGAAAATGAATCTTCCTTTTCGAATCCGGTGTGCCGTGCGATCAGTGATGTTTATGAAAAAACTTTCAGGCCGATATACCTGATTTTTGATCAGTTCGAAGAACTATTTATCCTTGGATCACCTGGTGAACAATTCATCTTCATCAACACTGTTGGGGATATTCTGCAGTCTGATCAGCCAGTGAAACTCATCTTTTCTATTCGTGAAGAATACCTCGGATATCTTTCCGAATTTGAAACAAAGGTACCACAACTGCTGCGAAAGAAGCTGCGTATTGAACCCATGAACCTTGAAAAAGTTACACAGGTGATTGTTGGAATTGCTGCTTACCAAGACTCCAACATCAGCATACGGCCAGGTGAATCTTTGGAAATTGCCAGCGGGATTTTTAATAAGATAAAAGGCAAAGGAAAAACACTTACTATCCAACTTCCATTTCTGCAGGTTTTTCTGGACAAATTTTATATGAATATCACTGATGATGAAAGTCGGATGACGGAAGCCGAATTTTCAATTGAAGCATTGAATGAAATGGAAGAAATGGATGATGTGCTGATCAATTTCCTTGAAGAGCAGGTGAAGGGCATTACAAAAAAACTCCAGGTAAAATATTCGGTATTGACAACCGATCTAACATGGAAAATATTATCACCATTTTCAACCCTGGAAGGCACTAAAGAACCTATCAGTAAAATGGGGGTATACGAGAGATTGCCCGGTGAGAATATCATCATGATAAATGACATAATGGATGCATTCATTAACAGCAGGATACTTCGTTTTAACGAGAATGGTGGAATGTTTGAAATTGCACATGATGCATTGGCAAAACCGATTTCTGACAAAAGGAGCGTTGAAGAAAAAGCTCAGCTTGAAATAAAACGATTAATTAAAAGTCAGGTGTCGGTAAAACAAGAAGCGAGAGAACATTTTACTGAAAAACAATTACTGTTTATTGAACCTTTTCTTGAAAAATTTAAAGTCAGCAAGGAAGAAGATCAATGGATCCAGGACAGCAGATTCCGGATACAAACTCAAAAAGAAGAGGGCAAACGAAAACAACAGGAAGAGCTGGCCAAAACACAAAAAAGGCTTCGCACAGTATATGCACTGCTGGGCTTTGCGATAATCGCTCTTTTGGCTGCGGGTTATTTCTGGAAAGATTCCACAAGGCAAAAAGATATTGCAAAAGAAGCGGAGCTGCTGGCCATGTCTCAAAAAGACTCTGCAATTGCTGCCAGGATTGATGTGGATCATGCCCTTAAAAAAGTAAATGAAAAAATAGCTATTATCAGCAAGAAAGATTTTGAAGATTTAAATAAGCGGAGTGAAATTATAACCAATACGGGTGGATGCCCCGTTGAAATTTTGAACCAGATGGATAGTATAGCAGCAGTTCATCCGGATAGTTCAGCAATGAAGTCTGCTATTAATTTAGTAAGAAGAAAATGTAAATAACTATATTATGTACCGTCGTATAATTTCCTTCTGTGTTATACTACTGCTCTCACTATCTGTTCATGCACAAAACAATTATCAGGAAGCCATGCAACAGGGAGATGCAGCTGTAAAAAGAAAAGAGTTTAAACTTGCGATTGACAAATATTTTGCAGCTGAAGCATTCGCCCCTTCTCATCAAAACACTATTAAGGAAAAAGTAAAATTTACATTTAACAGGATTGAAGAATTAAGACAGGAAGCCATCAGACTCAAAAAACATACGGATTCACTTTTGTTGGAAGCGCAACATTTGAGAGATAGCGCTGAACGTGCAACCCTCGAACAGGAAAGGTTAAAAAATCAGGCACTTATTGCCGAACGTACCAAGGATTCGTTGAGAATTGAAGAGAAAAAGCTTCGGAAAATATCAGAGGAAAGCCTCAAAAAACTGGAAAACTTCCAACAGACAGTTTTGGGATCAGGCTTTCAAGGCGGTATTGTAATTTCATGGGCGGATTCTACAGGAAAAAAAGGTGTTATTGCATCGAAACATGATCTTGGCTCTTTTACCTGGAAAGAAGCTTTGGACACCTGCGACAAATTAATTCTCGAAGGATATGATGATTGGCGGTTGCCCGACCGCACAGAGCTGGCGGTACTATATGCTGCGAAAAATGTTGTGGGAGGATTTAATGAATCCTACTATTGGAGCAGAGACAATGCCGGCTTTATGAAGATTAATGCCTGGTGTGCTTTGTTTCGATCGGGCTTTCCTACGGGCAAAAGCAAAAACAAAAAATACTCTGTAAGGGCCGTAAGAACTTTTACAATAGTTGACTAAAACTAATTAAAGCATATACCCGCTGGTATTTTTTCCGAAGCTTGCCGCTATTTCCGGCTATTACATTTGAATCACAAAAACTTTCCATCTTATCACCGATATAACCTAAGCCGTGAATAGCGGAATGAAGAAACGGGAAAAAACCCCATTTTAAAAAAACTTGTTCACCAATATCCATACCAGCATAATGACTAAAAATGGTACAACTTTTTTCTCGCCCTCTTTATCATCAAGAAATTTCAATCTTTTGGAAAAATTAAAAAAACACTGTGGTAAACATTGCAGAGATACTTGATGTCAGTCATTACATTTAAAATTAATAGGGAAATTCTTCTCTTATTTTAATCTATTTGGCATCCCTATTACTCAAAAATTAAGAAACAAATTTCCAGGCAAATGACCGATAATCTATCGTCATAAAACAATTTCTAAAAGTACTTTGTTTTTCAAAGTATAGTTCCTATTTTTGCCACCGTCCATTGAATGACTTCGCATTCCAAACAACCAACAGGTATATCGTATGAGTATTTCCTCCACACTTGACCGGATTCATCTTCAGGCAAAACAAAACAAATGGCTAAGCCGTTTAACTGTTCTCTTTCGAATTGGCCTTGCGTTGGGATTTCTGCCTTCAGGTTTTGTAAAAATTATGGGTGAGCGATTTACTACTCTCTCGGTCAAACATCCGATGGGTAACTATCTTGAAGCATTACATCGTACCGGATTTTATTACACGTTTATAGGTGTCCTGCAAATGATGGCGGCTATTTTGCTTTTGATTCCCCGTACAGTAACCCTGGGTGCATTGATATATTTTCCCATCATACTGAATATTTGTATTCTTTCATTTGCAGTGCGTTTTGAAGGATCCTTTGTTACGTCACCACTGATGGTACTGGCTAATTTGTATCTGCTATGCTGGGACTATGACAAACTAAAATTTATTTTTCCCTGGGAAAAACCCTTACGGCTGAATGACAGCAAACTGTAGATTGTGATTTGAATAAGCAGTTTCATTTGCAACCTCACATCATATCAATACTTCATTCCAATTATATTATCATGAAAGTGCAAAGCCTCGTTTTTAGTCTGATGTTATTTCTGCTCGCTTCATGTGAAATTATGCCCAGAAACACATTAAAAGACTGCAGATTGCAATGCCCTGACAGTGAGAAATCAAAAGCCTGTTATGATTTTTGCGATTGCATACATAAAGAGGGACAGCCCCTGGATTCCTGTCTTGACAGGTACGAAAAAGCTCCGCAAGACAGTGTGCCAAAACTATGATCACGATCACTACTTGAATAATTAAAGTAAAGATTCAGTTAATTTTCATTGTTACGATTGAAATTTCTGAGTATTGTCTCAACAAAAAAAACAATTAAAATACCGGAAGCATAAGCTATCAAATCTTTCCAGTCAAATGAATGATCCAGCACTATATTCAAAATTATTGAATGCTCCATATCCAGCAATTGAAGCATATTTACATACTGCAGGCCTTCAATAATAAAGGAAAAGATTAATATTGAAACGCAAGCTGCAGGAACTGAAATGTTTAAGAACGATTTTAATATACAATATAACAATATCACCACCAGAAAATCACCAATGTAGGGTCGGATGATTTTGTCATGAACATATACAGCAATCAATATCCCGATGATCAATAGCAATACGGAAAAAATCGAAAGTAATTGTCTTGTGTTTGGACATAGAGGGCCTTAAAGAGACAAAGGTCACGGAGGAAGGTTGTAGTTTTTAAGTTATAGGTCAACAGCCAAAACAGTATTAAAAGGGAGATAAATATTTTGCATTTCGGGAGAAGAATTTCCAATGAGTATATCTCAGTGAATCTCCTGTCTTTAATCTCCTGTTGCTTCTCCGTGTAACAAAAATAATTTGGACACAGAGGGCCTTAAAGGGATAATGCCCATAATGAAACATTCAAAAAAGTACGAAGTTCGAAGTGTGAAGTAACTTCCTTACGGGTTATTCTTCCCGTTTTACATTCCCGTCCTTCATGCCTACCCGGTAATGTAGCTCAGCTCAAAGCGCAGATTAGACATTTAATCAGTACCCCCATCATTTTATTTTTAATTCTGCCCGCGCCTTTGAGATCAGCGATTTGTCAAAACCATTCGTTCCAAAATAATTAAAATCAGCTTTGATTGTTGCCATCACTCTTTCTTTATTCCCCTGGTCAATTAACGTATTGTACAATGCGAGTGCCTTATCGTATTCATTTTTAAAAAGGTAACAATGTGCGAGGTTAATTTTTCCATTCTCATCATTGGGCTCAAGCGCAATTCCGCGAATGAGAAATGCGAATGCTTCATCCACACGTTTGTTTTCCAGCAGATGCCAACCGAAGTTGTTCAAGTGGTTACCGCCTGCAGAAACTGAATCCAGTGAAACCAATTTTTTCGCAGGAGGATATTCTTTTCCATTCACTTTTCTCGAATAGCCCACCACCTTGCCGGAGGAATCTTCAATAAAAGATTTTTCTGCAGAAAATTCAATGTTTACAAAATCTTTTGCTGAAGTGAAATACATTTTTGCTTCCTGGAAATCAGTCCAGAAATATAAACCATCTTCCCTTTTTATCACTTCTGAAATATTACCATCAAACATGTAGATCCCGATATATTTCTGCATGAGGGCATCTGGTATTTTAATGGTATTTACATTCTTCGCTTGAGGAAATCCTTTCCAATTATACACCTCAGTAATACTGTTGATCAGCTCAGAAATAATCGCTCCATTTTCTGTATTTATGAATATGGCAAGACCATTTCCACCCTCCAAACTGCCGACATAAAAGCCCATAAAGCCTTCGTTGCCTGCACTATGCGAAAAATATTTTGCACCGTTGCGATCCTCTATGAAAACGCCCATTGCAGCAGACGGATCAACATAAGGTGTCAGACGCAATTGCGTCATGGCCTGGTTTAATACTTTCGAAGACTTCCCTTGCAATGCCAATTGGGTTTCGATAATATAGTAGCATATTTCAGTAGGAGTGGTCCACAAACCCGCAGCGCCCTGTTCAGGATATACGTGAAATTTATTTTCTACTTCAGTACCGTCTCTTTTATATCCGGTTGCAACCAATTTCAACTTATCACCGGCAGGAGGTTGTGCATATGAACTTTGCAACATCCCCATTGGCTTCAGCACATTGTTATAAATAAAAACATCATAGGGTTGTTTTGTTACATCCTCTATGATAAGCTGACTGATTGTGGTGCCTCCTCCAGAATACTGATATCTCAGTCCGGGTTCAAATACTGACCGCACAGCAGCGGTGTTCGCAGGGGGCTTCCCATCAAGAACTTCCGGCAACGTGGGGATCTTACTTTTTCTATCATAGCCTGGAAATCCGTGTACAGATAATCCTGCAGTATGACTGAGCAGTTGTCTCAGACTTATCTTTTTTCCTTTTGACAAGCTATCATAGGGGAATTTCCACGATTGGAGATATGTATTGATATCAGCGTCAAGATCTAATTTGTTATCCTGAACTAATTTTAATACGCCTACCGCATTTAGTGATTTACTGATTGAACCTGGTTCAAATAAAGTGGTAGCGGTAACAGCGCGTTTCTCATTCTCGTCAGCCCATCCATAACCTTTTGCCCATATCACTCTATAATTTTGAACAACAGCGACTGTCAGGCCTTTAATTTTATGATGTTCCATCCGGTCTTTGATATTGTGGACCTTTCCGTCGATCTTAATCCGGCCAACGAGATTATTTTCGACCTGTTTGATTTGGGCAGCGACTTCTGCAGACACATTCGTTTGTGCATTGCCGGCAGTCATATAAATAAGCAACGTTGCAATGATGATCAGTTTTTTCATGATAAGCCAAATATATGGTTTGCAGATGAGCCTCCGCTTCAAAAAGTATGAACGGGATGCGAAGGAGATTTGAATCGATAGTCAGAAGTAGATAATCAAAAGTAGACAGTCAGTAGTCGATGGTTGGTAAGGCACAGGTTTTTGAAAAATAAAGGGATTATGGTTCGAACATCTATCGTGAATGTTCATAAATTACTCGCACGATGAATATCCACCAATCCTGTAATCTATTAATCCACTAATCCAAATATTAACGTGAAGACCTCATTGCTTTAACCACTTTCAGATTCTTATCATTTTTAAATCTCTCATATTCCGGACTGCCGGCGGGATAAATAGAAATTTTGCCATCTTTGTCATAATGAACGCCCCAGCCATATCTTTTTGTGAGTGGTGAAGCGCGGAAACAGGGTTGCCCTTTGGAGAAAAACTGCTCACGCGCTGCTTTATATTCAGTTGTTGTAAGGTCATTCTTATCAGCATACACCTGAAATAAAACATCATCAGAGCTAAGCTGATAAGGATGCTTATTGATCAGATCAAATTGAATATTAGCAGCTGTAACAATTCCGCTTTTTACGGGTGGCGGCTCACCAGTCGTTGCGGTACAATCGTCCGCTATCAAAATAAATGTATTGAAATAATTAATGGTGTGGGTTTTCATTTCAGTTGTGTAAGCGTTTCCTGTTCGATAATTCTTTAATAAAAATAGTGATAATTGAATCTATATTACTGGCTTCTATATTTTCGTAATTAGATACTTCTGACTTTGCAAATTTTATTCAATGCCGGAGGAAATTCTTGCCGGCCTGCCCGTAAAGTTTTGGCAGGCGGGGGAAACGGGAAGAAATACATGGGAATTAAAGCTTACGAAAGTTCTTATTTATGAAAGGCTTTACCAGCCTTGAACCCATCAGCGAATAATTCTACTCCGGCGACTCAAACTTCTTTTTAAAATCAAAAACTAAAGCAGTTGGCCCATGTTGCTGAAGATATTCCAGTTTATCTGCCGCCTCCTGCATGGTAGGAAATTTTCCGGCTGGCGTCCACCACATTGCAGTATATACTTTTCCAAATCGATGAAACCACTCTTTTCGACGTTTCAAAAATTCGGAGTGTAAAGTTCTGTACATAAAATTTTCCAACTGCCCAATACTCTCCCACACAGAAACGTTAATGATGATCTGCTCATCGTCGTAGGGATTTAAACTGGTTGCATTATTACTATCGTCTTTCAACCTCCAAACAAATCCATCACTGCTTTCTGCTATTGCGTTTACAGCATCAAGGTTGTCAAAAAACTCTTTCATAACGGGGTCATTTATCGTCACCCCTCTCATCCTTGCAATATTTATTTGCGCTAGTTGGTACTTACTCATGCTACTTTTTAAATAGCCCTCAATTTACAACTGAAAGTTTCTGCCAGGAAAGAAATAACATTTTTTATACCTTAATTTTTTTTTAAACGCTACCTATTTGTATTCACACTTTTTAAAACTTTAAACTGCATCTCCAAAATTACGGCATTAAAACCAAGCGCTGCCTTCGGTACTAAATAATACTTTTTTTCAGGCGCCCTTATTTTATCGAAATAAGCTTTTGTTTTTTCTTTTGGCGTTAATATATCCTCCTCGCCCTGTATGATGAACACGGGAATTTTGAACTCCAGGTTATCATGTTCGAAATCTATTGAAGCACTCATTGATTGCACGCCTAAAACTTTATCACCGGTATAATTCACAAAGGAATAATCGTCGCCATCATTGCGATGTAGCTCATCCTTTTTATTATCATAAGCTTGACCAGGTTTAAACCAGAATGGCGGAGCTGGAGTCGCATTCTCACTTTCATACTTTTTTACAATGCGCAATAATTGTCCAACTGTTCTTGCCTTTTCATATGGTGGCGAGCCAATCGTTTTCAAAGTTGTCAATGCAGCACTATCTTTTTTCAACTCTGCCATCTTATACAACTTATTATAAAATGCCTGATCAAAAGAAGGATTTACAATTTGGGAATGACCAACATATGCATAGAAAAGATCAGGTCGTTTGGACACCATCTTAATACCGGGCGCAGAACCCCATGAGGTGCCAAACAAAATCACTTTTGTTTTTCCTAACTGCTTAATGAGATACTCTGTCAAAACAATACCATCATCAGTCATCTGCTCAAGTGTGAGTGGATTGGATTTTAAATATTCCGGGCTCAATTCATCAGGAGCAGTTTTACCATAAGTTCTGCCGGTA
>JANPJC010000243.1:0-3080 GCA_031425315.1 Chitinophagales bacterium | reverse complement strand
GAAATGGTACCTGAAATGATAAATGGTTCTTTTATAGAAAAACCCAACTGTATTCCTGCTGTAAGTAGCAGGACGATCATGATAGTCCGCATAATATTGATTTTATATCTTGATGCTGCAACATTTCACATTACATAATTCTCTTTCATAAATAATTTGAATTAATTTTCAGGCACTGGAATGAACTTTGTTAAATCGATACATGACGCGCAGCATAGTGATGCAGAACTGGTTTTTCAGTTTCGGCAGCATGGAGATATCCAGGTTTTAGGTTTATTATACCAGCGCTACATGGAACTGGTTTATGGGGTGTGTCTCAAATATCTTAAGGATGCTGAACAATCGAAAGATGCGGTAATGCAGATATTTGAAGAACTGGTGGTGAAATTACCCAAACATGAGGTTGACAATTTCAAGAGCTGGTTGTATGTTTTGGCTCGAAATCATTGCCTTATGCAGCTCCGCTCACCTAAAAATATTAAAACGACTGAATTTAATCCATCGGTTGTGTATTCGGAGGAAAACGGGCATCTTAATGGTGCACGGGAAAAAGAAGATCAGTTGTTGCTGATGGAAGATTGTATGGGTAAACTACCGGAAGAACAAAAAAACTTTGTCAGGATGTTTTATTTGGAGCAGAAGTGTTATAAAGAAATAACAGCGCTAACCGGATCTGATTTCAACAAAGTAAGAAGCCTGATACAAAATGGGAGGAGGAATTTGAAAATTTGTATGGAAAAGAGTCTGAAGGAACATACAAGTAAAATATAAAGGAAGAAACAGATAAATGCCGGGAAAAGAAAAATATTATTCATCACAGGCTGATCAAGTCAGACGGTATCTGAATGGGGAAATGAACCCTTCAGAAATGCATGCTTTAGAGAAATCAGCATTGGATGATCCGTTTCTGGCCGATGCCATTGAAGGCTTGCAATCACAGCCTCATCAACAGTTAAAAGAAGATTTTGATGATGTAAGCAATAGAGTTAGTAAAAGAACTGAAGGCAGAGTTTTTCGTATGCCCGTTTCCGTTATAATTTTGCGGGCGGCAGCAGCTGTTGTGATTTTGGCTTTGATTGGCATCGCAGGAAATTACATGTTTAACAGTAACCAGGTTGCAGAAAAAACAATCGCTGAAGTAAAACCTTCCGAAAAAAAAGCAGATCTACAACAAAGCGATACATCTTCTATAAAAGGATTGGTTGAAACTATTGCCCCTGAAAAAACAACAACAGCTCCTGAGCAAAATGTAACGACTGCTTCTGCGGAGAAAAAAGTTTCGAAACCGGTAATCATTCCTTCAACTGTAACAGATGAAAAAGTGAAAGACAGTATAGTTGTTCAGAAGGAAAGTAAGGATATCGCAGCTGCCCCGGCGGAACATTTACTGATAGAATCCCGGGAAAAAGAAAGCCAGAAAATTCCTGATGTGAAAGTCAGCAGGGTATTAAACGGCCGTGTTGCGGGAGTGGATGCGAATAAAAATTTTGGACCTGGGGGAAGTCAGAATGTTTTTTTCTATAATGGACAGGTGAAAGATCAGAACAATCAGCCTGTTTCGTTTGCCAATATCACCATAAAAAATTCCAACAGCACCACATATGCTGATGCACAAGGAAATTTCAGATTTATTGCGGCAGACAGTCTGCTCAATATTGATATCAGGTCGGTTGGTTTCGCTGCGCAATCAGCTGTTCTTACCTACCGCGATCCCAATCCTGTTTTACTATTAAAACCAATGAGCAGTGCACTGGATGAAAAGGTGGTATCGGGGAAATCAAAAAAAGTAAAACCATTCGTGGAAATCAAATCTCAGTTTAAAGATTCTTTAAGTGATGATGGTTTACCGGCAGCAGAACCTGTAGACGGTTGGGGTGCGTATCATTTATACCTGCTCAATAATGTAAAAACCCTATTTGACGCTTCCGGCAAAAAAATTGACGGAATGGTAACAGTTTCTTTTTTAATTAGTGAATCGGGCTGGCAGTCGGAATTCAAAATTGAAAAATCCCTCAACACTATTGCCGACAAAGAAGCTATCCGCCTGATAAAAGAGGGCCCCAAATGGGAACTTTACAATTCAGAAAAACCCATGCGCGCCATGGTGACAGTCATATTTTGAAGTGAGAAGTATGAGGTGCGAAGGCTGAAGTTAACAGCCAATACACAGATAGTAGAGGGTAGACGGTAGACAGTAGAGAACAGCCAATACAAGGCAGGAGGTAATAGGCAATAGAAACAGCCAATACAAGTTAAAAATTTATCAGCTGCTATCTCCGTTAAACTCATATGCTCCGCTCAACTCTGTGTCCAAAAAATCTTCCATCAAAATTATTTTAGATTTCTAATTACAGGCCACCGAGGCAAGGGAGTTAGTGAGCAGTAAGAAGTAAGCAGTGAGCAGGGAACAGCCAATACAAGGCAAGAGGCAATAGGCAATAGGGAACAGCCTATACAAGCTAAAAATTTATCGGCTGCTATCTCCGTTAAACTCATATGCTCCGCTCCACTCTGTGGCCAAAAAAATCCTACACTAAAATTATTTTAGATTCAGCGGGCAGCCAATTCAAGATGGCAGACGGTAGCACCTACTTTGTATTGGCTGCTTACGTAAAACGTAAAACTTAAAACGTATAACCTGTATTGACTGTTCTCTACCATCTACTGTCTACCGTCTACTGTCTAAAGTCTACAGTCTCAATTCTTTTCCTACCTTCGCCCAAAATTTTCACGGTATGAAAAAAGTATTATTGTTCGCCGCGTTTTGCGTTGCTTTCAGTTTCGCACACGCTCAACTTAAAACGCCTCCGCCTTCTGTTGCCCAATCAATTAAACAGGAGTTTGCTTTAACAAGCATCGAAGTGGATTACTCCCGTCCAAGTATGAAAGGGCGGAAAATCATGGGAGATCTGGTTCCCTATGGCAAAGTATGGCGCACTGGCGCAAATGGCGCCACGACAATCAGCTTTAAAGATGAAGTGATCATTGGCGACAAAAAAGTTCCTGCCGGCAAATATGGCTTGCTAACTATTCCTGGTCAGTCTGAATGGACAATCATCATTACAAAACAAACCGATGTA
>JANPJC010000242.1:0-4818 GCA_031425315.1 Chitinophagales bacterium | reverse complement strand
ATAGGCAATGTTTGCCTCCAAATGATATTTGCTTATTTCATTGCCTTGGGCACTTTGTATTAAATAGAAATTACCTTTTGCTATGAGTTCTTCGTTCCATAGATTTCTGTCTTGTTGGTCATACAAAATTGCTTCGCCTATTTGATTGGTTCTTGCTTCAAACCGTGAAGAGTGTAAGCACATTAGAGCCATTAAAGCGTTAACGATGGGTTTATTTGTAGTTTCATTTTCTATCAGAAAATAATTTAAACGCATTGCTTCCAAACACAATTCTTTACGCAAATGAGTTTTCTGTGTACTTGAATGATAGCCTTCATTAAAAAGTAAATACAAAGTCGTTAATACAGTTTCTAATCTTGTATTAATATCGTTTTCAGAGGGCAATTCAATTTTGATATTTTCTGATCGTAATTTTTCTTTGGCTCTAAATAATCGTTTGTTGATGGTTTCTTTATTGGTCAAAAATGCCTCTGCAATTTCATCAATTCCAAAACCACAAAGAATTCTTAATGCTAAACCAATTTGTGCTTCTGCTGGAATTATTGGGTTGCAAATGGTAAAAATCATTTGCAATTGGCTGTCAGTTATATTTTTATTGGATAAATCAACTTCAATTTCTTCAGTCTGGTTTTGATTCTGTTTAATATTTACGACTATTTTTTCAGAAAATGTTTTATGTCGTATAAAGTAGTCTTTGGTTTTGTTTTTAGCTACAGTATAAAGCCAGGCTGTTGGGTTTTCGGGAATTCCTTTTAATCCCCAAGTTTCAGAAGCCAATAAAAAAGTATCGTTTGTAATATCCTCTGCAATTTCAATATGAATAATACCAAACAACTTGCAGAGTACAGAAATTATTTTTCTGTACTCTGATTTAAAAAGTTGTGGTATTAATTCTTTCTCGTTCAAATTAGCCGTTCATTGGTATTATACTTCTCACTTCAACGTGTCCTCCGTGGTTAAGAATAGGACAGCCTTCTGCCAATTTCATAGCTTCATCAATGTTATTAGCTTTTACCACTACATAACCACCAATAATTTCTTTTACTTCTGCATAAGGACCATCTGCAATTATATTATTAGTTTTCAACGTTTTTCCTTCAAAACTCAAGCGATTTGCATTCACAATTTTTCCTTGTGCAGCAATACCACCAAACCAATCCATCCATTGTTGAATGTTTGATTGCATTTGTTCTGGTGAAGGTCCAAACGATTCATTGATTTCACTTTTAAAAATCATCATAAATTCTTTCATTATTTTACTTTTTAGATTGTTGGAATTAATTTCGTTTCTGAACTGGGCGAACTTCTACGCTGCCTTGTTCATTCAAAATCGGACACCCTTTTGAAATTTCCACGGCATCGTTAATGTCATTTGCATTTACGATTAAATAGCCGCCTACCATTTCATTTCCTTCGGCATACAGACCATCTGAAACTACTTTTTTTGAACCGTTCACATACTTGCCTGATGCTTTAAGTGCATCGCCTCCAGCAAGAATTCCTTTTTCTGCTAGTCCGGCCATCCAATCATTCCACGTTTGAATGACGTCCAATGCGGCTTGTGAATGAGCAGTGGAAATATGAGTATCGCCACCTCTGAAAATAAACACAAATTTTTCCATTTTTTTACTTTTTTAGTTTGTAACAAATATCTGTTACGACCCTATGACGATTGGCTTTTTCGAAATTGGACAAATATTTCAAAGATTTTTTGTCACTTGAAGTTTGCATAGTGGTCGGCCAAAATAGCAGCTAACACCTGAATAAACTCAACACCTCCAACTACTCGCGGTCTTTTCACGGTATTCTCCTACATAGTCGCTTTTATTTAGTTACTCCCGCTTATTTCGGTTCTTTCTATAGCTCTTTTCCATCTCTCATTTTTTTATTTTCTCTATTCAGTCCATCCCATATTAAAACGAAAGCATTTTCAGTCTGTAATTTACCACTTAACCACCGGCTGTTCCTACTGCCTACTGCCAATTGCCTGCTTAATTAAATCCCTGTCTGAAGGCCATCGGCGACAGTTTCGTTTTAATTTTGAATAATTTGCTGAAAGATTGTAAATGCTCAAAACCTAATTCGTAAGCAATTTCGCTGACGGTCAGATTTGTCGTGGAGAGTTTTTCCTTTGCTTTTTCAATCAGCTTTTCATGAATGAGTTGTTGCGTGCTTTGCCCGGTGAGCGATTTGAGTAATGACCGCAGATAGCCGGGAGAGATATGCAGGCTATCGGCAATGTATTGCACACTCGGTAATCCTTTCGACACTAAATCCTTTTGGTTAAAATAATCATCGAACAATTGCTCCAAACGATCAAGCACTTCATGATTACTTTTTTTGCGCGTGATGAATTGCCGCTGATAGAAACGATCTGCATAATTCAGCAGGGTGTCGAGATGTGATATAATAATGTCCTGGCTGAATTTATCCATATTTGACTGGTATTCGTTAATGATGATGTTTACAATCCCGTTAATGAGTGACTCTTCTTTGTCAGACAGAAACAGCGCCTCATTGGCTGAGTAGTTGAAAAATTCGTACTGTCGTATTTTTTTGGTTAGCGATGTGTTCCACAAAAAATCCGGGTGAATGAATAGCATCCAGCCTTCCATATTTTCCGGCGGACCGTTCTCTACACTGCGAAGGATTTGCCCGGGCGCCATAAACGCCATCAACCCTTCATCAAAATCATATACCTGCTGACCGTAATGCAGTTTGTTGCAATTTCTTTTTAATGCAATCACATACAGATCAAACAATACGGCATTGATATCTGGATGCGATTGTAAACCCGAAAGATTGATGACTCCAATTAGAGGATGATGTGGCTTCTCCAAACCCATCAATCGATAAATTTCGGTGATGGATTTGATGCGATAGGGTGATTTATTGGCCATAGATCAAATAAAGTTTAATGCTTGAATGGATATTTTAACCAGATCAAAATCAGTGGCATAATCAGAAACGGAATTTCGATCAATACCATTTTCATTTGTCCTGCCCTGATGGCGAGTGCCATGATGAGCAGGATAGTCATGGCGTTCAGCACATTGCCTAAAAAGAATGTTTTCGGAATCATCAGCAATATGCCGATCATGATGGTGAGTGCGCCCAACCAGGGAACGAGAGATTCGCTGATGCCCAGGTCGTTCATCATTTTTAAAGACTGCGGATTGTTTTTGTAGTTGAACGTGTCCCATCCGTGTTTGAAACTGAGTGCGACTGAAACGATGAGTAATACCAGTGCGATAATATTTTTAATCATTGTAGAGTAGCTTTAATTTTTTTGAATTCCCTGTGCCCAAATGTAAGCAGTAAACGAGGAACGATACGGGCCGCTGCCTGTATAATAGTGGCGACGGCGGGTTTGAGTTCCGGTTTATCTTTTTGCAGGCCGTTGATAACGATACTCACCATTTTCTCCACGTCCAACATCATAGCAGGATTCGGCTGACTGGCTCAGTTTTTTTGCAGATTGGTTTTTACGCCGGGCGGTATCATTTCAAAAACTTTTACGTTGCTGTCTTACAGTTGCAAACGCAGCGCCTGCGTATAGGCGCGTACACCCGCTTAGGTGGCGCTGTAAATCGGTACACGTAGGGTATAATGTAATGCCGTTGCCAGGTTCCAGATATTTAAACTGGGTTAACATGAAGACGCTGTCAGGAATTGAAGTCAGTTTTTGATTAGATAAATCCAGTTCGGTAGTTGTTCACCTGGTCATATTTTTTGACAATTATAACTTCATAGTTATTTTTTTATTCTTCAATTTCATTACTTTCTTCAATTTCTTCTGCTAATTTCTTTTCAAATTTATTATGTATGAAAAGTATTAAAAGTCCAAATAAAATAGCAGAAACAATCAGTATATTATTAATGATACCACTAACAGAAAAAGATATTCGAATTAATATAGTTGAAATAATAAACCCCGAATTTCGAATGACTTTGTGGAACTCGTCTGTGTGGAAAAATGAAAATAACAATAATATTACATCAGCAATAATCAGAATATTGAAAAACTGTTCAAAGAAGATATTATTGATGTTTTTGAAAGAAATAGTGTTGGTCTCAAGTGGTTGAAAGATACCAATACTCCAGTTTAAGAATGAATATATTGCAATAATTAAAAGTATAGGAACTAAAGCCGTAGCTATCCATTTTTTTGCGTTTATAAATTTTGAAATACTTGAAGAATGGGTTTTACTATTTTCAATAGTTCTGTATACTTTGGTTCTTTGAACATGGAATAGATAAATTAAATAGAATAATAAGACCGATGCTAATAAATCATAGGTAAACTGCAAATCATTTTTAATGTTAAACCAATCAGACGAAAGTGATAAATCTGAGAGGTCTTTGAACAATCGTCTAATAACGATGAGAGCAATAATTTCATATTGCTTTGAGATATAGGTAGAAGTTGATTTTGGGAGGTAGTAAATTAAAAGATACACCTCATAAACCAATATAAAAGAAAAAGGGGTATAAATGGCAGCGATAGAATTTTTTAATAAGTTTGATGGTTCAATAATAGAAATAATATTAAAATGTATCAATTCAATCACTAATAAGTGAATTATAAAACTCACTAAAGCAATCCATAAAATAACCCGTTCACTCCTTTCTTTAGTTTTTTTTGAAAGAAGTTTTTGATAAAGTTTTTCCAGTAGTTTGGATAATTCCATATTAATTTCTTTAGTCAAAATAATTTATTGTTTATAGTCAGTTGTAAATGTGAGAATGACAGCTAACGCTAAAGGCTTTATTTCAGGCCGGGACTTCCGTGTTAATGTCGTCCGGTTGGCCGGGCAC
>JANPJC010000241.1:0-3454 GCA_031425315.1 Chitinophagales bacterium | reverse complement strand
AACCAACCGTTCGCAAACCACTAAATCTACAACTATGTTGAAAAAAGAAGTTCTGATTGAAGCACAACCACAATTGAATGCCAATATTGGCGAAGACATTGGCTATGAGCTGGGAGCCAAAATGATTAAGGATTATTATGATAAGTATGAAGAAGCCGGATCGCATTTCATGGGCAAAAACATACTTGAACAAATTTTGAATCAACCAGATTGCATTGGAATAAAAATTTTCAAAGCAATTAATGAAAACGGAGTAAATACTTATGTAGTTACTGGCGTAAATCAACAGGGAGAACTTATGATGGAAAGCGCTGTTGTAAATCCACAAGGTCAAATTCAAATATCTGAAGGTATAGTCGCAGATAGATTTAAAATTGAAGGTTGGTTCGAGTCAACTAAAAGGTAGGTTTAACAACATCGAATTAAATAGTCCTAATTTCTTAATTGTTTCTATATTTGAAAGGACTAATTCAGGTGTTATAGAAACTATTCTTCAATATATTGGTGTATTCTCGGCGTTATTGCCCATCGGCCTATTTTTTTCTCGTAAGAAGAAAGAAATAGGCCTTTCTTACATTTTTACCTGTTTGTGTTACTCAATCGTAGCAGACTTGTTTATCAGCCAGATATTAAGTAAACTTTCTGACAACGAGTTTTTATCTTTTCGTATTTATACTATAATTGAATTTATTTTAATTAGTCTTTTTCTCAAAACAGTAATTAATAATCCTTTTATTAAAAAGGTTATTAACTACCTTATTATCGCATTTTTGATATATGCGCTATTCGATCTGTTCTATTCTAAATCTGAATCATTTGATTCAATCCCAACGGGCGTTAGCTGTATAATAATCTTAGCGTTTTCCATTTATTATTTATATGAACAAATTAACTCTCCAAATAATTTGTTTCTATATTCTACTTCTCATTTTTGGATCATAGTGGCCTTAATTATATATTTTTCCGGGACATTTTTTGTTTATATCTATACTCAAAACAATTATAACGACCCTTCATTTAAATCATCATTCACTATAATTAATGCATCTTTTGTGATCATTAAAAATTTATTATTCAGTATAGCGTTTATAATCAAACCCGGAAAAGAAGAGAAAAACAGGCTGACGACAAGAAAGCCAGCATTTTAAGTCCCTTTTATCCTTAAAACCCTAATAGTAGTTGATTGTCAAGATGATATGGTTACAGGTATTTATGCAGGTGAATAGCGCCGGGCACTCCAATGTACTGTTTTTTGGTACGTTGGGCATGCTGGTACTGGCTATTGGCCTGGTGGTATTTATCGTTTTCCATCAAAGAAGAGTAATCCGATACCAGAATCAGCTGCAAAGGATGGAAGAGGAGCAGCAAAAAATTCTCCTGAACGCCTCAATCCGCTGGCAGGAAGAGGAAAGACAACGTATCGCTGCCGATTTGCATGATGATGCCGGTCCTCTGTTAGCCACCGCACGTTTATATCTTAATGAAAACCTGCTCAAACAGGAAATGAATGTTCAACTGCAAAGTATCTACAATGCCAAATCAATTATTGATGATACCATTCAGTTGATCAGGAATATCTCTCATAGCCTGATGCCCCCGACGCTGAAAAACTTTGGTCTGGAATCTGCCATAAATGATCTTTTCCAGAAAATTTCCGGGTCCGGTTCAATGAATGCAAGCTGCAGGTTCCACGACTACCGCCAAAGACTCAAACCCGATCAGGAATTGATGATCTTCAGGGTGGTTCAGGAACTGGTAAACAACATATTAAAACACAGTAATTCCAGTTTTATACATCTTACCCAGAATTACAATGAAGACAAATTCTATCTTCGTCTTCATCACGACGGCAGAGGAATCACTCAGCTGGATTTTGAAAAAATGAATAAAAGCTCACTGGGCTTAGGTTTGAAAAATATACAGAGCAGGATGAAAGTATTGCATGGCAATATTAATTTTGAAAAAGATCTGTCACAAACCTATTACAAAGTGACTTTGGAAGTGCCCGTAGAAATGGAAATGATGGCAGTGTAACAATTGCCGGTACGATTCAGGTATCTGTATAAAACCATAGGAAGAAAATGAGCCTCATTAAAGTGGCTATTGCCGACGACCACAAAATTTTCAGGAAAGGAGTAATACTTTCTCTGCGGGCCTATACCAATATATCATTTGTTCAGGAAGCTGAAAATGGTGAAGATCTCATGGCAGGCATTGCTGAAGCTCAGCCTGATGTGATTCTGATGGATTTGAGAATGCCTACAAAGGATGGTATAGAAACGACCAAGGAAATCAGCAAGAAATATCCCGATATCAGGGTATTGATCTTAACGATGTATGAAGATGAGCGGTTTGTGGCGCACCTGATGGAGAACGGCGCAAATGGCTACCTGTTAAAGAGTGCCGATCCCTCTGAAATCAGAAAAGCAATTATGGAAGTAATGGCCCGTGGTTACTACCTGAATAATTTTGTTAATAGAGTCTTACTGAAAAAATCACATACCAGAAGTAAATCCATTCCTTCACTGAGTACCGAAATTCAGCTGAACGAAAAAGAAAGAGAAGTCATCAGGTTACTTTGCATGGAATTTACAGCAGCGGAAATCGCCCACAAAATGGAGATCAGCCCACGAACTGTAGAAGCCATTAAAGACCGCCTGATGGAAAGGTTTGGTACTAAAAATACCGCCGGACTCGTCTTTTTTGCTGTGAAAAACAACCTGATCGATTAGATCAACCCTTATCGAACATCCTGTGCCAGAACCTCTTGACCCTTTGTTAAGCTCAAAGCTTTACCCTTATGCTCATCCCTGGAGGATTTCTTTCTGGTACTGTACTATCGTGGCTATTGGTTGCTCCGGCAATACCACTATGCATTCTCCTGCTCAAAAAACCCGTATTTAATTCTCTTTCCATTTCATTGATACTATTGTGCGTGGTCAGTTTTCTGACCAGCTCATTCAGTTTGGTACTTCCTACCGAAACACCCGCCAACAGCAGCTTTCAGCAATTTTCCGTATTCATTGAATTCTTCTTTAATATTCTGGTACTCAAATCATGTATTCGTGATAAAAGACACCAATACATTATTGTAACCGCAGGTTTAATTTATTGCGGCATATATTTAAGCCTGATGGTAATCACTAACGGTCAGGAATACCCTTTTCTCTGGATCAGGGTGGGTTATGTATTGCTTTTTGTACTTGCCCTTTCAGCCATTATCAATCAGTTCCAGGATGTATCTCACCATCTCACCGGTATTCCTGCATTCTGGATAACTGCAGGAATTTTCTTCCAATATGGGTTGGTAAGCTTATTGCTATTAGTGAATAATGAAAATTCCGGTAAAATTGCAGAAGATAATGAACTGGGAGTGCTTTACATGATCATCAATGTAATCCGATTTTTATTCTTTTCAATCGGGTTGCTTTTATTTGAAAAGAACATCAAAGAC
>JANPJC010000240.1:0-5522 GCA_031425315.1 Chitinophagales bacterium | reverse complement strand
ATAAAAGCGTCTTAATTTTTGCGGTCGTAGATAATTTTTCCGGACTGCTTGTTTTCCTGGCCTGGTCTTTTGAAAAATGAGTAAATCGGTAGGCGTGAAAAAATGCGATGAGATTCATGACGAAAAAGAGCCACGCAATGGACCAGAAAATTCTTTTAATGGTGGTGATTCTTTTCATATGCTATGGGCGCTGTCTCTCATATTTGATAAGTCAGCATCTTTGACTTGACTGTACTGAATACGCAAGTGCCCAGTATGGTTTCAATAAAAAAAGGTTCATTCTATTGCTACTCCGAAATACACAAACGTCAATTTGTCATTTCCGTCATTACTTAACCAATGAGGAGTGTTAGCCGGCACTAGAATGAATACATCTTTATCTAATACGAATTTCTCTTCTCCAATGTAAAAAATTCCATTTCCCGACAGGAAAAAAAAACATTCTTCCATTGTAGGATGTACATGCGATGCTACGCCTTCACCTTTTTCCAGTTCACCATAAGCGAATTGAGTTATTGCACTCCGGGTATCGCCTGAATGAAGAAAGACATTTTTTTTACCTGTTTGATGTGTAGTGGCAACTGACTCCAACGTAGACAACCTGGCAAATAATTTCGCTTTCATCATTCGAATATAATAAATTGAACTGTACAAAATTCTTTTGGGATTGCTTCCAGGGACTAATCCTTTCCTACAACAAATAGGTTTCGCAAACATATAAATCAGAATTATCCGTCAAGCACTAAAAATTCAACATTCTCATTTTGAAGCTTTGAATATTATACAATCTTAGATTTAAATCCCCACCAGGATATCTATTTCAGTAGCGAACTGCATCTGAAAGACTTGGCGACAGTAATGGGCAACCAAAATATCCGCCAGACGTCCGGCAACGATTGAATTAATGAAAACGCTAACCCGTATAAAATTCCTTAGTGAATTGCAGTATTCTGATTATTATCTTCTAATAGAAATCATAACCTTCAAACATCTCTTTTGTCACCAAAACATCCACCACTTCTTCTTTTCTCTACTCCCTTACTCCCCTGCCTCCTTCATCATCTTAATCCTGTTTTCTGCCTCGGCTTTGGTAATACCATTAAAATAATCGACCACAAATGCGTGTCGGTAGGTTTGATGGGGAATAATTTCGGGACGTTCTTTTCCCCTTCGTATATAAATTGTTGCAGGAACGCTTTGCTCCAACTCATACTCCGGCAACACATTACTGATCCAGCCAAAATATGTAGCTTCTAAATTTTCATTATTCTAATTACTCTTATACTGTTCAAAACGCTGTTCAGTTAAACTCACCCATATTCCATATTCCAGGTCCTGGCAATAGCACTTCACTTTCTGAATCAATACCGCCCGAATGAATCTATCTGTTTATTCAGGATAACGGATAATGTAAAAATCACCATCGACCGTCGCAATTTTTTTTGCTCTTTTTCTGTCAGATAATTATAGGAGTTTGGAAACGAGAATGTAAGGGCAGGCCATTGCTCATGGTGTTTTCCGCATTTGATACAGGTGTATATCATTCTTCCTTTTTGAGGGTTTCTGAATTTGAATGCACAACCTTTTCAATCTATCAAATAATGGAATGTTTGAGCACAATTCAGTTACTATCAATTTACATTAGATCGGTAACCTTTCCAAAATATCGTGTACCCGATTACGTGATCGGTGTGTTGTCATGGTTAACTTTGTGTAAAATTCAGGATAAACTGAAATATTTGCTGTAGAATAAATGCCGGGCAATCGATAATATCCTGGTTTGATGTCTATAAATTATGAAATCAGTGTTCAACTAGCCTCTCAAATTCTACCGATTTCTTTCTTTGTCAACTCATTAATGATATTGCCGGTATTCAGCGTAGATGAAGGCTCAAATAACATCACAGCCACCTCTTCCTGTGCAACAGGCCGGTGCTCAACACCGCGCGGAACAATCAAAAATTCGTTTTCGTTCAGTTCCACTACTCTATCCCTGAATTCCATATTAAATCTACCTGCTATCACCATAAACATCTCATCTTCATTTTCATGTTTATGCCAAACAAACTCACCCTTAAATTTCACCAGTTTCACATGCTGCCCGTTTAATTCACCGACCACGCGTGGATTCCAGTAATCGTCAAACAGCGACAATTTATTATGAATATTAATTTTTTCCATAACTACACTTTTCTTTATTATTTATTTTTTCTGATGGGTACTACTCCGGAAGTATAAAGTTCAATCGCCTGTCGCAGAAATATTTTAATGGTTTTTAAAGGAATGTCTTTTAAAGGATCCATTAAATATATTTTCATCCGGGATCGGTTTTCAGCCAGTAATTCGGGATGATCAAAACGACCACCTTCAACCCAGCCGATATAGGGTTTTTTAAACTTTTTATGCATCCAAAAATAACAAAACATCTTTCCTTTATAAGAAAAGAAAGGCATCCCGTACTTAATGGAACATTCAATACTTTTATCGTGGAGAAGAATGATCTCCTTTAATGCGATATAGAATGACCGAAGCGGTTCCTCCTGCCTGTCGAAAAAATCATCAATCGCTTTCATCTTTACTTACACATAATTTTTTATATTTCTTTCCTTCAATTACCTTCCACGGCATGTAATATTTTTAAGAACGCAGGAGTATTAAAATGATTACGGCTCAAATCATATCCGTCACGGGCGAGGGGCAGTCAACGACTCTGCATTATTAATCCAGTATTCACCAACAATTTTTTCATTCCTATCAGCAACTGATGCTATGAGATTATTTTATTCCGCCGAATGCACCAAAACACATGTTTTTATGCAAAATTTCTACATTAGTGAATCCAACTTTTTTCATAAGATCCAACTGATAGTTCATCGACCTGGGTGAATCTTCTTTGGCAATATATTCCAATACCTTCCTGCGGTATTCTATCCCGTTAATACTTTCCAGATATTCTCCGTAACGCTCCCAGGTATATTCATTCAGTATACTACTGTCCTGCGTAATTAAATCGGATATCATCAAACAACCGCCGGGTTTCAACAGCCTGTACAACCTGGAAAATGTGTTCTCCCAATCGGCATCATCCCGCAAATGATGTAGTACTGCGCCTGCCAGTATAATATCGAAATAATTTTCTTGCAGTTCAACTTCACGGATGTCACCATGCAATATCTCTACTTTTTTTGCTGTAGAAGCCGACACTCTTTCAAGTGCCTTATCAAGCATTGGTTGGCTTAAATCAACCATCGTGCAATTAAGTCCAGGCATTCTTTGCAACATCTTAAGCGTATAATTCCCTGCACCGCAACCAATATCAAGAAGATTCTCGGCATGCGGTACCAGCCTTCCTGCTGCTTCAGTAATTAATTCAAGAGAAAGAGCAGCGTCTATGGTGGATATCTGCCCAGTATCAATATTTGAAAATCGTTCGACGTCATTGTCAAACCTTTCCCGTATCTCTTCTATCGTAGATTTATTCATTTTATATTCGGCCATTGGGATCTGTTTAAACTTAACTGCAATATAAGAATCCCAGGTTGTTTCTAAAATGTTCAGGTTTAAAATTCCGGAGAATTTAAGATAAGCGCAAAGTATAAAGTGCGAAATGTTAAGTGAACTGCCAACTCATGCGTGAATCGTTAATAGTCAATCAATGTCGTTGAATTAAGGCACGGAAGGGATCAAACTTTACAGCTCCTGTGGAATTGCCTCCCAAGGAAACATCCACCACATAGCCACATGGGGAACATAGAAATTTCCTTTGTATTTAACAACGTGTCTATGTGGTTCAAAAAAGCATCGTTAAGAAGTCAGATCTTTTATATTTAAACTACATAGAATCATGAATCGCTATAGACTCAGGTTAGTGAATGTGTGAATATGTCAATAGGGAATACCAAAAAAGCACATAATAAATTTAATCGCGGATATAAGTTGCAAAAAAATGATTACTCTAATGCATAAAACTGAGTTATTCATATAGCAGCATGTTAATCAAAAATGGTTAGCTTGACATTAAGACAAGCCATCTTTCCCGTAATATAATCTGATTAACAATGCGTTTCGCTTATTGTGTTGCAAGCTTTTCTCCTGATCGCTGTGGAAACTTCACTACTCCACAAGGTCCAACTAAATTCTACTGCGGCGAATATTTTACAATATCGATTGCAATTCCATTGGGATCTTCGATTGCGAAATGCCTGTCACCCCATGGTTCGTTTCGAATCTCGATTTTGATAGCCACACCCTTCTTCCTGATATCACTGTAAAGTTTATCTACATCTTCAACTTCTATCGTAAGGTACATTCCTTTTCCTCCAAATGCAGGATGGAATAAAGGCTGCTGACTCGGATGACCGGGTAGCAAAAAACTTATACTCGCATCACGATCAGGTGTATGCATCAGCAGGTAGAATTCATTTTCAAAGGTTACACCAAATCCCAGTATGGAAGTGTAAAAAGCTTTGCTCTCAGAAAGTTTAGCTGTTACTATGCCTGCATTCAATTTCATTTTACTTGTATTTTTCAGTGTTGTGGTTTGAGAGAAAGTTGCATTGATAATTAAGAAAGATAATCCGAAGAACAAAATTTGCCGTTTCATATGCGATGAATTGATACACAAATTTCACCCATGCAAACCTTAAATCATTGTAAAAAACGGACATTTTAACGGGCAAAAGCTTTTGCCGGAGTAATACCATAATAATTTTTAAATTCTTTAATGAAATGTGCCTGGTCATAGTAACCAGCGTCGAAAAACAACTTGTTCTCCCGCAGACTTTGTGAAGATGGTTTTGCTTTAAGAATATTTTGAAACCTCACAACTTTACAGAACGTCTTAGGAGTGTCGCCTACATAAAATTCAAATAAACGACGAAGTTGTCTTTCACTTATACCAACATCTAAGTCTGTTTTCAAATTCACCACTCCATAGTTTTTCAATATGATCGCCAAAGCATCATACAAACGGCCATCCGGATTCAAAGTCGCTTTCCGGAGCCAATCAATAAAAAATTCATTAAATATGTTGCCGATCTGATTTAATGATTGTTGAAATCTGAAATTGTTGGAAATAAATGTTGAAACAGAAGGAAGAATTTCATTCAAACTACAAAACCTGTCACTAATGAGAGATGCATTTATATTAAACAGTTGCGGAAACATTGTCGGCAAGAAACGTATGCCAACATAATGAAAAGAATTATCAAGGTTAAACGCAGTATATCTTTTACAAAAACCCATTACAAAATTTTCATCAGGCTTTTGTAATGAAAAAAAGATATCAATACAACCATCTGCCACTACGCGATAATTGAAAGGTTCATTCAATACCGCGTTAGTTTTCAATTCCCAGTAGCAATAAATAAAGGGCATCAATTTTTCGTCCGGAGAAATTTCAAGGTAAATAACATTGTCGGCTTTATGCCTTATTCCCGGCTGAACAGGTGTGAAGTAATTCCTTATGCTGTCTTGAAAAAACATTTCATCAGATAACAGATCAAATATAAATACTTGCGCAA
>JANPJC010000239.1:0-7015 GCA_031425315.1 Chitinophagales bacterium | reverse complement strand
CCTGTTTCAAAATTGTTCAGCCACTTAACATGATCTTGAACTGTCGTTATTAAACTGCTTGGGCCCACAGTGGAATAACTTAATACTTCATGCTGAAAACCTCCACCACTTTTTGAAGAATAAGAGTAAGCTTTGTTGTGCAAAATCTCCTGGTAGTTATCATTAAAATGAGTACTATCCATACCCAGTGGTTTAAATATTTTCTGATTCGTATACTGCCGTAAACTCATTCCGGTTACTTTTTTTACAATTTCTGCCATCAGGGTATAACCGGTATTGCAGTATGAATATTCTTCTCCCGGATCAAAATTGAGCGCTTTTTGTTTGGAGATCAGCTTGATGACATGTTCCTGCTTGATTACATCATCCAGTTGCCATCCCGCGTGCGCAAGTAACTGCCATTGATCCCTCAACCCACTGATATGATAAATCAATTGCCTGATGGTTATCTTCTTTCCGAAATCAGGCACGAAGTCGAGATATTTCCGTACATCATCATCCAGTTTGATGAGTCCATCCTTTTCGAGCAGCAACATGCAAAATGCTGTGTATTGCTTCGAAACTGAGGCAATATGAAATTTAGTGATGGGTTTGATAGATGCACCATATTCGAGATTCGCCATTCCATAACCTTTAGCAAAAATCAGTTGCTGATCTTTTACAATCGCCACGGCACAACCAGGAGTAGTATTATTAAATGTTTTGAACAGATCGTCTATCTGTTTGGAAATTGAATCCGGAAGCACCTGAGCAGTGATGCTTAAGGGGAAAAACAAAAGCATTAATATTCCTTTCATCTGATTAAGATATTAATTTTTATATTAGTTACGGCAAAACAAGTACGAAATACGAGGTGCGAAGGCGGAAGTAACAGCCACCGTGTTCGTGAATCGTCAATCGTGAATCGTCAATGACTCAAATAGTGAATGCGTGAATGTGTCAATGGGTGAATAAACAGCCGGCTGTAAACGTATAACTTAAAACGTACAACGTAGAACTGTATTGGCTGTTCTCTGTGTCCTTTGTCCCTTTGTAGCCCTCTGCGTTCAAAAAGGTAGCAATAATTTAAGCTATACTGTATTGGCGGCTCCCTAATTACTGCTTACTACTACTACATAACTAGAAATTTTATCATTAAAAATCTAATTAAATTCTATTGAAACATCAGCGCTCCGTTCGTTTAATGATTCATTGATCGACAAAATATAATTTCATAGATGAAATCAGTATTACTTATATTTTTTTCTCCGCTTATCTCAAAGCCTCCGCTTACCTCCGTGGCCTGCATTTAGAAACCTAAAAATTTCTTGGATGTAATTTTTCTTGGCCACTGAGTTAAGCGGAGCATTTGAGTTTAACAGAGTATAGTAAAAATTTAAAGTAATTTCTAATTGAAAAATTGGCGACGTGTTAGTCAATAGACTCACTATTTAATGTCCTAAATTAAAATTATGCAAAACATTGTCATCATAGAATGCCCAACGAATCTCGGTTTAAAAGAACCATACCCGGGTCATGAGCTTGGCGTAAAAAAATTACCCGACTGGCTCCGATCATTTGATTTTCATAAAAATATTAATCCTCTATCAACAATAAGAATAGAACCGCCCGCATACGATACTACAATTGATTTTGAATCTGGAATACGTAATGCAGATCACGTAATAGCATATGCGAAAAAACAATCAGCAGAAATTAAAAATGTATTATCGGAAAACAATTTTGCACTTGTGATTGGTGGTGATTGCAGTGTCATGATTGGTAATGCAATCGCTTTGAAAAGCCTGGGCAGGTATGGTTTGTTTTCGCTGGATGGACATACTGATTTTATGGGGCCGGATATGTCGACCACAGGCGGGGCGGCCGGAATGGATCTCGCTATTGTTACCGGTTACGGACATGAAAAAATCACCAACATTAATGATCTCAGGCCCTACATCAAAAAAGAAGACGTGTGGTGTGTAGGAAACAGAGAGTACGACGAAGAATATGTACAGCTTACATTGGATGCCGGGATAAAATATTATGGTCTTAACGATTTAAGGAATACCGGCATAAAAACTTGTGTATCCGGATTTTTACAAATAATTGATGAATATCGCTGCGATGGATTCTGGTTACATTTTGATGTGGATGTTCTGGATGATGCAATAATGCCTGCCGTTGATAGCAGAACACCTGACGGATTATCTTACAAAAAGTTCAATGAATTATTCGGGCTGTTACTGGAAAGCAAAAAATTTAAAGGAATGAATATTACAATACTCGATCCGGAACTGGATGAGCAGGGTATATATACCAAAGCATTTGTAGAGAATTTTTGTAGTGTATTGGTTGATTAACTAATAGGTTGTTTACGCTGTGCCCTTTGTTCCTTTGTGGCCCTTTGTGTCCAAACTGGTTTTGCCGACATAGGTATTTCACTTATACAATAATGTCTAGAATATACAATCAGACAAAGTCGTCTGTAACAAAATTTGATTCATTTTTCCCGTTCTTCACTTTCATAATAACCGGCTATTTCTAATTAAACTCAGAGACTTTCAATTTCACAAATTTTTGCCGGGAAGCCGTAAAGGACGGTAATGAACAAACGGGAATAATACGTTCAAAGAATTCATTCCCGAACCTTTCCGCTTTTTCCGGCTCACCGGCTATGTATTCCAAAGCGTAGCGCAAAAAAAGAAGGGCCGCCAAAATTGGCGGCCCTGATATAAGCATTCTGCTTTGGTTATTCTTTAATGAATGAACTCAACATCACATTTTCTCCATTGCTCACTTTCACCCTGTAAATACCTTTTGGAAGCGTATTACTTACTGGTATCTGTACCATTACATTTCCGGCTCTCTGTTCAGTTGTTGAACGATAGATTACCTGCCCTGCATTATTGCTCACCACCATTTCGTATTTGCCGGCTTTGATACCCTGCAAAGAAACGTTTACAGTACTACCTGTAACAGGGTTCGGATAAACCTTCATTGCCGTTGCAGTAACTCCACCATTTCTTACGCGTACCACAGGACTGTAAGTGACTTCACCTGTAAATTCTGTTGCTTTAATACGGTAGAAATTATCACCACCATTTGGAGCATTATCATTGAATGTATACGTCAGATCAAGCCCATTATTCGATGGAGCCTGCACCCCAATTGTTCTGAATACATCACCTGAAGATAATTTCTCAATTTCATATTTGTCTACACCTGTTTCTGCGAACACTTCCCACTCAATGGTATTGATAGAAGTGTTTGGAGCCCATCCGCGGAATTTACCAAAGTTAACCGGGAGAATTTCAAGGAAGTCAAGACCAGAGAAATCAGAGAACGAACCAACAGGATCAGACACCATTGAATTCAGCGCGTTATTCATTGAACCTGCACCATACCTTGTCCATGGACCTACAGCATCCCATTTGCCTAAACGGATATTCGCTTCAGGACCATTGATGTCAGCATCAACATAAGTAAATCCAACCAATGCAGTGAATGTAGTTAACCCGCTTTGTGTTACTGTCCAGTAACGGGAAAGAAATGAATTCACGTGACCGTTATTAGGATGTTTATCGTCCACGACTTTCAACGCTACGTAACCGTTGCTTGTAGATGGCGTAGTGAATGTAATACCAGCAGGTGAATAATCAGCACCCGCAGTATTATCACCAATCGGAAACGCATAAGTTGCCGCTGTTGCCGGACCGAAAATTTTCCGCAATTCACCTGAACCACTTGCTACAATCATTTTTGTTGCGCTGAATGGAGCTGCACCCAATGTTCCAATATTTGCAGAAGCTGCACCCATCGTTAAATTGAATGAACCCAAATCAAGGTTCACACCAATATTCAGATTGCCGTTGACATTCTGGCTCTGTGCCAAAGCAACAGTACCAGTTGTTTTATTAAGATTTAAATTATTGAAAGAAGTTACAGCAATTCCACCTATCAGTTGATTGCCTGTACCATCTAACACAACATTACCTGTACCTGCATTAAATGAAGCTCCGTTATTTGTCCAGTTACCACCAACTAATAATGTTTGTGCACCTGCAGAAAGGCTTCCTGCACGGATCAACAGATTGCCGGTTACAGCAATATTATTATTTGTAAGAGTCACACCACCCACACTGTTATTATCAATCGTCAACGAAGAAGCACCTGTAAGTCCATTACCGGTAGATTGCGCTACGCTGCCATTATATTCATAATCCGCTGCGGTGCTATAAGATTTTACACCGGTAACTTGCACCTGACCTACACCGTTAGTAGTACTGATGCCATCAGCATGTCTGATACCTAAAAAACTGCCGGCCTGCACCGTGAATGTGCCATCACCTGTAACAGTTGTTGTTGGTAAACTGAATTGTAAAGTAGAGCCGGTTTTAAGTGTGAAATTGACCTGATTTGAAATGGTTGTGCCGGAAGAATAAATTTGAGTACCCGCTCCGTCAAAAATAATGGACCCGGAATTTGAACCTAATTCCGTTAAATTACCGGCTGATGCCTGGAAATCACCTGCAATATTTAATTCACCGATTCCCCCTGCAGCACTTGACATATCAATGATGCCTCCGCTTAAACTGAAATTGCCATTGAGGTCAATTTTAGAAGTGGCTGTTGCATTATTTGTGACATTGAGTGTTCCTGTTCCGGATTGACTGAAATTACCTGCGACATTTAAAGCAGCTGCCCCTGCACCAGTCTTCATATTAAAAACGGATGCACCGCTTTTAGAAAAATTACCGGTCACATTCATTGTACCTGTTCCGGCTCCACCTACCAAAGTAAAATTGCCTGAAGTCATAGAAAAAGCTCCACCTACATTGATGGCACCATTAAATGCAGTTCCCGAAAGTGTCAATATCCCTACACCCGTATTAGATATGGTCAGGTTACCCGCAGTGGTCAGATTCTGAGCCATAGTTGGATTGCCTGTCAGTGCACTATTGAATAAAACGTTTCCGAAACTTTGAGACATCCCTGTTGGATATGTAGTTGTTAAACCTGTAACATTCAATAAAGAGCTTGCACTCCAGGTAGCTGTTGGAACGGCCAATCCATTCACATTATGGATATATGTACCGCCTGAAAAACTTAGGGTTAATGCTGTAGAGGTGACTAACCCGTTATCCGAATTACGGGAAAGAGTTCCAGTTACAACTGTTGCGCTGTTAGCAGTATTGAAAGCACCAACACCTTGTCCATTACTTCTCAAATTGAATGTACCTGCTATTGTTCCTGTATTTACTGAACCTGCTCCAAACGCCAACGTCAATGATTTTGCACCACCGTTACTCACACCTTCCAGATTGAGCGTACTGCCGCTTGCAATATTCAACGTACCATTATTCGGAGCTCCACCAATTGTTAGTGTTTGAGTAGCAAAAGCATTATTCGCTTTTGAGATAGTAACATTCGTATTGCCAGTAATCAGTAAACTTCCTATAGACTGATTTGCAGTTGCTGCATAGTTAAAGCTTACTGCAATATTACCGCCAGAATTAAATTGTAAAATGTCAGTTACCGCAGGGGTAGTTCTAATGGGCGTCCAATTGTCTGCGACAGTCCAGCTGGTATTCGTTGAGCCGTCCCAGGTATACGTCGTCTGCGAGATCCCCCAGAGTCCGGAAATAATAAATATAAATGTGAGTAGAGTCATTTTCATAAATACTTCTTTAATGATTATAGAGTGATTGTGTAAAAAACAGTGTCGGGGGTCGTTCGAGGAGTGGAGTGCAGGTCAGGCAGGAGTTGATAATAGGATTAACAACATCAGGCATGGATCATGCGTACTGTTTTTTCAGAAAAGAGGTATGTGGATTTAGGCGGAGGAAGTATTGATCACTTAAGCACCAAACAACAGGTTTACCGTTGATAGTTGTGATTATATTTCAAAGTGTAACGGTAAAACTACTACGTGTTTTTCACAAATGCAAGCGCTTTGATAAAATCATTTTTTACTAATACTTTACCTGCTTAATATCAACATTCAACAAGTAAAACTTACAAATCTCAACTATTGACTGCTGACTTAAAATAAGACTCTGCAGTCACCATGCCTCAAAAAGGCCGCGTTCAAAGGAACGCGGCCGTGGGTTTTGCTTATAATCTATTAATGTTTCTGAATTCTCTGTACAAACTGTTCTCCGTTATTATTATACACGATCGTGTAGATACCAGGAACAAAATTGGCCATATTCAAGCGTAACTGTGTAGCATTTGCGGGAACGCTCATCTGCTGCATTACTCGGCCTTCCAAACTGATTACTTTCATTGATGCACCGTTTCCAGCTTTGCTGAACTGTACAGTAACATTACCAACAGTTGGGTTAGGATAAGCGCTCATTGTCAGCATTCCACCAGCATAATTCAACATAATCACATGACTGTATTCAAACTTACCATCAAGGTCAATCATTTTCAAACGGTAGTAGTTTTTACCTTCTGCGATTGAACCATCTTTGAAAGCATATGATGCACCTGTTGCACTGTTCTTAGAGTTAACATTACCAACAGACACGAAATTGCTTCCATCACTGCTGCGCTCAACTTCATAATGACTGTTGTTCACTTCTGATTCAGATACCCATTTCAATTCACCTGCTTTGTTAACAACTGAACCTGTGAAGCTGGTTAATGTTACCGGAAGGAATATTGCAGAAGACAATGTAGTTGCATTTGAAAACTCACCGCTTACTTCGTTAGAACCGATCTGGTATACCGGACGAACACGAATATAATGTGTGTTCAAAGTATTTACACCGGTAACAAGCTGCTGCAGAGTATTGATACCATCTACATACAGATTCTGGAAACCACTTACATAAGTTGTGAAACCTGCATTAGTAGCTACATCCAAACGATAACCTGTAATACGTGATGTCGGTGTTGAAGCAGTCCATTTTGCATTAAACCTCGGATTCAGGGTGTTGCTGATGATATCAGGAGCAACAGTTGTATTAACAACCGGAATCGGGTTCATCAACATGTTGTCAAAATCAATTGTACCTGTACCGTCGTT
>JANPJC010000238.1:0-1592 GCA_031425315.1 Chitinophagales bacterium | reverse complement strand
CTTAAGCTTAACTACTTCTTCAGTCACAACAGAATCTTCCTGTGCAGCAACAACAGTTGTTAACAGCATCAAAAAGCATGGGAATATCAGGTAAATAAATTTATTTTTTTTCATCTTTTTCATTTGTTTATTTTTATTACTTTTAGCCAAATGGAACCTGCCTGCCGGCAGACAGGTTCGCCATAAAAATCATTCCGGCAATGTAGACGCACCTTCCGGGCTCATTTCATGTTGTTCGGTTATTGTTTCCTGTATAGGAATAATGGGGTAGATCCTGGCAAAAAAAGTAATGACCAGTAAAGCGCCTGAAAGTGATCCAATGGCAATGGCCCATTCTTCCCAACTGGGAAAGTAACTGTGGAAAGCTACCGGCACATCCTGGATAGGCAGAAATGGGTGAAGCAATGTGGGCGTTACGATCAGGTAGCGCTTAAACCATGCGCCTACAACGATCATGATCCCAGCTATAAACATGGGTAATGGCTTTCTGCCTTTTTTAAATAACAGCATTATTATGGGCACTATCATACCCACCACTATTGCAAACCAAAACATCAGTGCATAGTCTCCGGTAAACAATCCAGATAAATGAGCTTCTTCTGATTTCTTCATTTTGAATGCCGGAACCATGTATTCATTAATATTAAAGTAGAGGTATAAAAGACAAAGCATAACTACGATCCTTCCCATTTTTTCAAAGTGCATTTCCGTGATATATTTTTCAAGCCTGTAGTTTCTGCGGAATACATACATGGCTACAACTACGCCGCCAGCACCTACCAGGAATGCACCTGATATAAAGTAGGCGCCAAAGTTCGTGCTGTCCCAGCCCGCCCTGTAGGTAGTTGCAAATAACCAGGAAGTAACCGTATGAATACTAAACGCAACTGGTATGATAGCAATACAAAGAATGATAATAGCCCTTTCACTTATTTTAAACTGTTCGGCAGTCCCTTTCCAGAATGAACCCTGGAACCGGTATAATTTATTCAGCATTTTGCCTGATCTTTCTTTGAATTTGATCAGTATTTTAAGATCGGGCAGTAAAGGGAAGTACAACAGCAATAAGCTGATGATAAAATAAGTACTGATGACGATCACGTCCCACATGATAGGAGATTGAATGCGGCCATGTAAAAACAGGTTTAACATTCTTTCGGGTCTGCCCATATCAACAATGATGATGAGCGAAGCAAAAACAATTGCAGAAACAGCAATGATTTCTGCGATCCTTGTAAGCGGCGTAGCCCATTTTACATTAGCCAGGCGAAAGATCGCCGTGATAAGTGAACCCACTAAACTAATAGCAACAAAGAATACAAAGTTTGAAATATAAATTCCCCAGGATACATAGTCGCCCATATTGGTAACTCCAAGACCATGCCTGAGCTGACGGTAATATGCAAAGGCACCCACCAAACATAAAAGGATGAGTGTGCCAGTCCATATCATTCCTCGTTTTCCAAATTTTTGAGGAAGCAGGTCGCTGGTAATTTGTTCGCTTGATATTGATAATGAATTTTCCACAAGAAATAATTTTAATGAGCTTTTTTATCTTCAGGATTTTGATTTTCCAGTCCTGATTCAAAAGG
>JANPJC010000237.1:0-11476 GCA_031425315.1 Chitinophagales bacterium | reverse complement strand
GAGAAGACAATTGATCCATATCGTAAAACATCAGAATACCGATGCCGAAAGTGTGGAATTTCTTGTTGAACAGGTTATCCGGCACGGAGGTATTCGTTATGCTGAAGAGAAGATGAAATTGTATCGCAATGACGCTGTAGCGATACTGGATAAGTATCCTGAAAGCGAAGTGCGTAAATCACTCGAGCAATTGGTGCACTACGTAACTGATCGCAGTTATTAATTATTTATTGACTTGCAATGGGATGGGGTTTCTTTGCAAAATATCAAACCACTTAACAAAAGGAATTTCACTTCGCCTGTTTTACTTAGCGTTATATAATTCAAGAATGTAAACCAGGTCAAAAAAATAAGCAGCCCATACCGATAAAGAATATTAAAAATATTCGGATGCTCTTGCGGAATACCAATAATGTCCATGAGCAAAGTAGGCATAGACGTCCCAATACATTTGGCAATCGACAGTATCATACTTTATCCTGCTGCACCATTGCGACTGATTAAGAAAAAGATAAACAGCATCGGCATCAATAGATTTTGCAGGAATACGGTATAGTTGCTGCCATCAACAAACCCAAATATTTTTAAGGTTCTAAATTTTACACCTATTCTAACGGCCTCAATATAGGTTATAGGTCACGCTATAACTATTGTAAAGTACCATTTTTCTACAGGCATAATTGTCAGTTTGTTTGTTAGTATCTGGTATTGATATATTTCTGAAATGCTTATTGTAGTCCTGTACGTAAGGTGGAAAATTGAACAGGCTAAGTCCTGTTCCATAACAGATACGATTTTTATATATCCAGGATTCTATAATCCTGAAAAAACAGGGAGAATGATTACGTTTAAATCTGAGAATAATGTCAAATGTAAAAAACTGATTTTCAGTTACTTTTACTAACCGGTTTCTCAAACGTATGTCGTTGGGTGTTTTAAAGTATTAGCTATCCCCATAACAACATGAAACGGGGATACCGAGGGCACTGCGTTTTTAGAAAATATCAATGGAGAGTATTAATGCATTTGACCTGAATGCATAAAAAAATGTTGCTGGAAGTTGTGCAATTGAAAGGCTTGTGCATCTATATTTTTTAACGATTGCCTGCTTCTTCTCCACCGGAAAAAAATGCCGGTATACCCTTCTATTTAATAATTCTCATTCATCATCAACTATTTAAATCAATAGGTATGCAACGTTATGTCCATGTGATGTCATTCACAATCAGCTTTACACTTTTTTCATGTTCTTCTTCACTAAACGAAAAACAATTAATGCCCCAATCGGATCAGTTGGAAAATACAATTTCTTCATCTGCTGCTGCTGTTGGTAAGAATGATTCCTTGCGAAAATTTATACGAACCGCGGATATCAGATTTAAGGTTAACGATGTAGCTGCCGCAACTTATGATATTGAGAACGTTGTAGCCCGGCATGGTGGCTTTATCAGTTATACTAATCTCACAAGCCAGGTTGATGATAAAACAGTGGTTCAGGTCAGTGCTGATTCCACCTTGCAAACCACGCGGTATACTGTTGTTAATTCAATTACATTGAGAGTGCAGAATAGTCGCCTTGATACCACACTAAAAGATTTGTCGGGATATGTTCAGTACCTGGATCACAGGGTAATTAAAGCTGATGATGTGTCTATCCAGATGCTGGGCAATCAGATGGAAAAGAATCGCAACAGGAAATTTCAGACGAGGACAGAAAATGCTGTTGATAAAAACAGGAAGAAACTGAGTGAAACAATGGCTGCGGAAAATTTGCTTCTGGAAGAACAACGTAGTGTAGACGAAGCGGAAATTTCCAATTTGAATTTAATGGACCAGGTGCAATTCAGTACAGTTAATTTATTTATCTACCAAAATCAGGGGTTGAAACACGAGAAGATGGCCATTGAAAAAATCGTTGTTCCTTATCAGCCTGGATTTGGTAATCAACTTAAAGACGCGTTCAATGCCGGATGGAACTTCGTTGAGTACATATTGATTTTTATCGCGCGGCTTTGGGCAGTTATTCTGATCGGACTTGGTATTTATCTGATCTATAAAAAGTATGTGGGTAAACCGGGATGGGTACATTTAAAAAATTGATTTGAGATGTTAACACCGTAAGCTTTCTAAAATAATTTAAGGCGATTGCGTAATTAAATTGACAGTGTTTATGAACACTGAGAGGTCGATATGTCAAAAATTGTATCGAAATATTTCGGTGATTGTCGCCCTATGGCCCTCACAAACATTGAATTTTTGAATTCTCAAATCGGCGAAGGTGATCTTCCGATATGCAATCTTAATGAGAAGGGGAATTCATGATATTGTTTCTGGTACGGTTATGGGTAAGCTGTGATTTGTTTCCCTCTATATAAGTCCGATACATATCCCCGGATATTACCCCGGTATTGAATTTCCGATAAACTTCAACGGAGTAAATGCAGCCCGTTTTTTATAAACGCCGATGATTTATTTCGATTGGGAATATTATTTTCATGTACATTCAGAAGATGAAATATTGTGTTTGGATAATCGGTTTTTTTTATAGTCAATTCTTATTTGCACAGCTACCGGATAGTTTAGCTGTTCAGAAATTCCATCAGGAACATTCAGGTAAAATCCTCAGCGAATACTTTTCATTTCTTTCAATTCCAAATACCGCCAATGATCAGGAGGGTTTGCAGAAGAATGCTGCATTCATCATGAATTTGATGAATAGCCGCGGCATCAATAATGTGCAGTTGCTCAATGCCAATACACCAAATGTTCCTCCCTACGTATATGGTGAAGTGAATGTACCTGGTGCCACACAAACATTAATTTTTTATGCTCACTATGATGGCCAGCCGGTGAATCCTGCTCAATGGGCGAAAGGTTTGGAACCATTTTCGCCGAAATTGTTTACTGCAGCTATTGATAGAGATGGAAAACAAATAGCACTTCCTGTCGATGGGAAGTACAATAACGACTGGAGGATTTATGCCCGTGGTGCATCGGATGATAAAGCGGGAGTGTTTGCCATACTTACCGCATATGAAGCAATAGTCAAAAATGGAGGGTTGCCAGGATCTAATCTCAAATTTTTCTTTGATGGAGAAGAAGAGATTGGTTCACCACATCTTAATGAAATACTTGAAAAATATAAGTCTATACTGCAATCTGATTTATGGATTATCTGCGACGGTCCGGTTCATCAATCCGGCAATAAACAGATAGTGTTTGGGGTTAGGGGCGATACCCACATTGGGATTACGGTGTATGCATCGAAGCGGCCCCTGCACAGCGGACACTACGGAAACTGGGCACCCAATCCAGCGATGATGCTGGCGAAATTGTTGTCGTCGATGAAAGATGATAATGGAAGAGTGACCATAAAAGGATTTTATGATGACGTAAAACCGTTGAGTCCATCGGAGAAAAAGGCATTGAGTGAAGTACCTGACGTGGATGCGCAAATGAAAAAGGAACTGGGCCTGGCGAAAAATGAGACGGAGGGTGTGAATTTGAGTGAAGCCATTAATTTGCCTTCTTTAAATATTAACGGAATGCAGAGTGGCAACACCGGTAAACTGGCGAGCAATCAGATTCCAACCTATGCCACAGCGGACATCGACCTCCGATTGGTATTGGGTAACGACGCTAAGCGGCAACAGCAAAAGGTTGTAGAGCATATTAGAAGGCAGGGGTACTATATTGTAGAACGGGAACCCAATGACGATGAGCGGCTGCGATATCCAAAAATTGCGAAGGTGGATATTTCAGAAGGCGGGGTAAATGCTCAACGTACTTCTATGGACCTGCCTGTTGTTAAAAAAGTAATGGCTGCGGTGCAGAAGACAACCACTTCGAAAATAATATTAGTACCAACCTCGGGCGGCACCTTACCGCTTTTTTTATTTGAGAAATATCTTGCAGCAAAAACCATTACTGTACCGATTGCGAATCATGATAACAATCAGCATGCTGAAAATGAAAATATTCGTCTGAAGAATTTTTTTGATGGGATAGAAACTATGGCAGCATTAATGTTGATCAGATGAGTGGTGACTGGCAAATGAAATTAACTATTATTCGATGGGTGTTAATGAAAATGTGTTGATACGGGTCTCGGAGGCAGATGACATACCTTCTCTCCGTCAGATTTTCTTGCAGGTAAGGCAGGCGACGTTTACATGGGCAGAAGTTGGTGCATTTAGACTGGAAGACTTTGAACAGGAAACCTTCGGTGAAAAAATATTGCTGGCAGTGGCTGATAACGAGATTGCTGGATTTATTTCTATTTGGGAATACGATCATTTTATTCATCATCTCTACATTAAGGAATCTTTTCAGGGCAGGGGAATCGGATCTGCATTACTGGATGCCGTGGTTATACTGGTAGGCTATCCACTGCGATTAAAATGCCTCGAACAAAATACAAAGGCTTTACAGTTCTATCAGAAAAAAGGTTTTGTGGCCAAAGGCAGAGGATCAGCAGAATTGGGACTATATTTTAGATTGGAGAAAGCCAGGCCGGCAGAATAGATTCAATTTTGCAATAGCCGGCATTTTATGCTTACGTATGATAAATCTATTGCAGAAGTTTGGGAAAAATGTCCTAAATTTATAGACATTTGTCTTTTATGGTACAATATAAGCCAACCACCCGAAAAAAAATCGATAAAGAGATTTCGATTCTTTTCAAGGAGTTGAAACCTGCGGGTAGAAGTTTAGTCAGTGGCCAGAATAAAATCACACTCGATTACCTGCTTTCTGATAAAATGTTATTGATATCATTAATCAGGCATGGAATTCCTTACCAGTTATATGAGCTTATACAGGAGATTACGCCACTAAATGAAAAAGATTGGTCAGATCTGCTCGACCTATCAACTAAGTCACTTCAGCGATATAGAAATGCAGGACAGGCATTTGAGTCCTTTCAATCTGAAAAAATTTTGGAAATGGCAGAAGTTACACTGATGGGTTTAGATGTATTTGGGGAAATGGAAAAATTTCGATTGTGGCTGAACACACCTAACTATGCATTGGGGAACTATAATCCAATTTATCTTTTAAAGGATTCTTATGGCAAGGAAATGATAATGGGCGAATTGGTTAGGATAAACTATGGAATACTCGCCTGATGGAATTGTTTCGATTGACGAGGAGTAAATATGCGAACGTTTTGTCTGGTGCCGGCGCCGCTATCAAAGGGGCACGTTGGAATTCTGTTGGAATTGAAATGATTTATGCTGCAGCCAACAGGAGTTTGGCAATGGCAGAAGTTGCTGTGCATTTTTCTTTAGCAACTATTCCGAATGATTATGTTATGAATGTCATTCATGTTCCTGACAATTTAGCGGTTTTAATGTTGGCCGAAGCAGAGTTGCCTGTTGACTGGTCTGTATTCCCTCATCATTCATCCACCCAAAAAATTGGTGATTCATTTATTCTGGAAAACAAATATTGCCTGTTTCGTGTGCCATCTGCAGTTACAAAAGGGGATTATAATTTTTTAATCAATCCTGCACATAAAAGTTTCGGGAAAATCCGCATTGTTCAGTCAGATCCGTTTCCTTTTGATAACAGGATTTTTAAATAAGGATTTGGATTTATAGGTATAAAATCGCAATGTGATAAAAATATTTCATCAATATAACATATGCAAATACTAGGTTTAATCGGAGGTGTTAGTTGGGTGTCCACGATGGATTACTATAAACTCATCAACAAGGGTATCAACGAAAAATTAGGCGGATTAAATTTCGCTCAATGCATAATTTATTCTTTCAATTATGCTGATATCAAAAGGAACAATGATGCAAACGATTAGGATTCGACATTTACTATGGTGATGGATGCGTGTACACATCTAAAAGCCGCAGGTGCAACCGCAATCGTTTTATGTGCAAATACGATGCATTTGATTGCCGACAGGGTGGAAGCTGCTATTGGACTACCTGTGATTCATATTGCTACTGCAACTGCCGCGGCAATCGAAAAAAAGGGACTGAAAAAAGTTGGTTTGCTCGGCACAAAATTTACGATGGAGTTGGATTTTTTCAAATCCAAACTTATTGCGAGGGATATTGAAGTTATCATTCCCGAACCAGGTGATCGGGATTTTATTGCCTGGACAATTTATGAAGAACTGGGCAAAGGAATCGTAACAGCTGCAACAAAAGAAAGATATGTCGCGATCGCTAAAGGGCTTATCGCCCGGGGAGCAGAAGGAATTATATTGGGATGTACAGAGATACCGATGGTGATACAACCTGGAGATTTGGATGTTACCGTTTTTGATACGACGATCATTCATTCAGCAGCCGCGGTGGAATTTAGTTTGAAGGACGAAGTATGAAGTACGAAATGCGAAGTGAATGGCCCTCTGCTGTGTGAATCGTGAAGAGTGAATGCGTGTTCTCCTGGTTGGCTGTTTTCCTGCTTACTGCTTACTGCTCACTAGTCCATGTACAAAATATTTCGCATAGGCATCTTTATAAAATACTGTATTATGCGACGAATAATTTTCTCTTCTTTTCTCATCCTGATTTTTGCTTTTGGTTGTAAAGAACCCGACAGAGAAAATAGAAATGAGTCGTCGGCCATTACAAACGGAGATTCAGTTAATGAAAAAGGATTTGTACTGCTCGGCGGCGAAAGTCAGTATGTGGAAATTACAGGTGTATCCAATCAAAATCCTGTATTGTTGTTTATTCATGGGGGACCGGGTTGGCCCCAAACACCGCATCTGCGTTACTTTAACAGTGGTTTGACCAGATCTGTAACGCTGGTGTCATGGGATCAGTCGGGTTGCGGAAAATCATTTATGCAAACGCCTTCGCCGGTTCGGGTAAGTGCAAAACAAATTATTGATGATGCCCATGAGTTGACACTATACATAAAGAAAAAATTCAAAAAAGACAAAATCTATATTGCTGGTTTTTCATGGGGATCGATAATCGGTTTACAACTCGTTAACCAGTTTCCGGAAGATTATGCGGGATATTTTGGCATTTCCCAGGTAATAGATATTCAACGCAGTATCAACGTTTCCCGCGACTGGATTAAACAACAGGCGTTATCAAAGAATGATACCTCTATTTTGCGACAGGTAAAATTATTGGAGCGAAATGATACCTCTTATTGCAAATCGATGCTGGAATGTTTTTTCAAGAAATACGAACTGCTTCTTATTTACAATGGCGCTGTACATACAAAAAATGCTCAGGATGAAATAGCAAAAGCAGAATCATATTATGAAGACTATAAGAATTATGACTGGCTAAAAGGTTTTATGTTTTCAGGGGAGAAACTTAGTGACGCTTTATTTTCAACCGATTTGAGGTATATCGATGATTTAAAAGTACCTGCATATTTTTTAGTAGGGCGACACGATTGGAGTCTACCATCCAGTGTTACCGAGGAATACTTTGCTAATTTATCTGCACCTGAAAAAGAACTAATTTTTTTCGGTAATTCAGGACATGAAATATCATGCGAAGAAGCGGAAAAATTTAACACTGCAATTGTAGAAAGAATAAAATAATAGATATATTGTCGACAGTATGAAGTGAAGTTATTAGTTAACATAAAATAGTTACCCGTGAAATTTGTGAGTTTTACTATTCTGATTATTTGCCTTCTGGGTTTGACCAGCCTCAAGCCGTTTACGCCTCCTTATGTTTACGAGACCGATCTTTTGAGTATTGAATTTCCTGAGCAACCTGAAATTCAAACTCAACAGGTAGAGACTGCGATAGGTCCCCTTTCTATAATAACGGCCATGCTGGAGCATAAGGAGGGAGAGGATGGCCAATTTCTATATGCAGCCATGACATCAGTATATCCCGATTCATTGATCAATTCTGATAAAACGGAGCTTCATGAAAAGTTTTTCAGGGGATCAATAGATGGGGCTGTAAATAATGTACAGGGGAAAATATTATCTGAAAAAATAATTAGTTTAAAAGGTTATCCCGGTCGTCAGATTGCTGTTGACTACGGTTCAGGAACTGCTGTAATAAATATGACTATGTACCTCGTTCATAATGAGGTGATTTTTCTTCAAACTATTACCAATCCTGAGGAACTGGAGAATGCTGCTTCAGCGAAATTTTACGCTTCATTTAAATTGAAGAAATAAGGGCAATTATTGACGATCATTTATTTTGATAATTTATTCCGGATGAAACCTGAAGTACGCGAGGAAGCATTAGAACAATTGGAAAAAGATATACTTTTCGGATTTGAAAAGCAGGGTGAGTTATTCGAAAGTATCAGGGATATGTTTTATGATGAAGAAGAGTTTGATGAAGCCTGGTTAAAACAGTCAATCGAAGAACGATATCAAATTCATCAAAACGAAAGCCGGACATGGCAGAAGCCTACCGACTTCGATAGGCTGGCGAAATCTTTCGATGAATTAATTGAACAAAAGATAGTTTGCCTCCATAATGCCGGCCATACTAAATCCGATGGAATTGAAGACTGCCTGGAAGTTGTAAATGAATTGACAAATCTGTCGCTGGATGTGAAAGGCTATTGTTATTATCATTCACAGGATCTTGCAAGGGCGGTTGATCCTGAAATCAAAATTTTATTGATTGGTTTTGATAGTGTAGAGAATAATGATTCTGTAGCAATGGAAGTTGCACGTGAAATCATTATGGTTTTGGAGAAAAATGGTTTTAAGACGGTATGGCCTGGTACTGTTGACCAGCGGATTGAGATAGTGAATATCGAATGGAGAAAAGTACCAGATGATGAGGAATGGGGCCCACATAGAGTAGTTCAACTTGTAACGAAAAAAGATAAAGGAAAGAAGCCATTCTGGAAGTTTTGGTAAGTCTAAAAGTTTAGATTTTGAACCAGAACGCGCGAAGGAATACGACTCTATGGCGAAGCCGTGTTCTTTGCTTAATGAAATATTCCCTGTACATTTAGTGATGAAGAAGATTCTTCTATTTTCCCTTCCGATGTTACTTGCTTTTGCACTGATTTATTTAATTTTCTTGCGTCCCAAACAGCTGTATTCCGACCATCTTCAAATTGGAGCCGTATATATGAAGTATGCCTGTGGCGATTGTTCACTGGAGATGAAGGTTTTATCTGTGAACAGTTCTCAATATCATTTCATCCTGCAGGAGGAGATTTTCCCTCTGTCTGTAAACGATAAGGCCGACGAACTTTGTACTTATATCAGCAACGCCAATTATAATACCGCATTCAATGAAAAAGATACCGGATTACAATTTACTATTGCAGGGAGATTGCATAAGTATAAAGGTTTGTATACTATTTCCGGTTGCGGACCGGCGAGGTGTTTTATTGTAGATAGTATTCAGTATGGAAATAGTCCGTGGGTGAAATTTTAGATTGCTGTAATATTTAATTTCCTTCTCAGAAATTCTCTGTGGAAATCATTAAATTAGATCAGTATCAAGTATGCTAAAAACTTCCGATAATGGCTACTGCAGAAGCAGAAACTACCAAAAATAATAACAGCGTAAATGTTTTTGTAAAGACAATTACTGATAATGAACGCCAAAAAGATGCGCTGGCAATTATTTCTATAATGGAAGAGCAGTCTGGCTATGATGCTAAAATGTGGGGATCAGCAATTATTGGATTCGGTACTTATCATTACAAATATGATTCGGGACATGAAGGTGATGCACCATTGGTTGGTTTTTCACCTCGAAAAGATGCTTTCGCACTATATCTGTCCTTTCAATTTGACAAAAGAGAGGAGCTGCTAAAACAATTTGGTAAACACAAAACAGGGAAAGCCTGTATATATGTTAAGAAACTAAGTGATGTGGATGTAAATGTTCTGAAGAAAATGATTGCTAATTCAGTAAAAGCTGTGAAGAAATTACATCAGGTAAAATAACGTAAAAAATATTTGAAAATCTATCTGATCAGCGGATTGGGTGCCGACGAAAGGGCGTTTAAACATCTCCGTTTTCCGGCAGGATTTCAGCCTGTATATATCAAATGGATTGAGCCGATGCGTAATGAGAGCCTTGGAAGTTATTGCTCACGCTTAGTTACCCAGATCAATCGAACGGATCCTTTCATATTATTGGGCATGTCGTTTGGAGCCATTGTTGCGCTTCAATTGTCAAAAATCTTAAAGTGGAAAAACTGATTTTACTGTCAAGTATTGTTACATACAGGGAAATGCCAGTGATGCTTAGGATTGGCGGAATGCTTCACCTGAATAAGTTTATTCCCAGGCAGTTACTGACTCAAATTCATCCTTTAACTTATTGGTTTTTTGGGGCAGATGAAAAGGATGAACGTGAACTATTACGCGCCATCATTGAGCAGGCCAGCCCGGCGTTCGTAAAATGGGCGATAAATATTTTTTTACAGTGGCACGGAGATTTTGAAAATACAAGACTGTTTCGGATACATGGGGCTAACGATAAACTTTTACCGCTGCATAACAGGCAGGTCGATTACTGTGTAATAGGCGGTGGACATTTTATGGTGTACACAAAATCGGAGGAGATTAGTAAAATTATTGACGATATAGTTAAGCAATGATAAAAATAGAAATTTGATAGACCAACTGAACATTACTATAGATTCCTGGATCATCGCTCTCGATAGATATTCTTTCGTTGAACTTTGCACCCAGCCTTCATTGAGTAGCTGGTCTATAGGGCAATTATATCTTCATTTAATAGGCGATACCGGATTTTATATTGAACAGATTGAAAAATGTTTACAGTCTGTAGAAAATGTTGATGAACAACCAAACGAAAATGGAACCGCAATGCTGGCAGCGAATGCTTTTCCTGATATAAAAATTGTAGGTCATCCATCAAATGCTGATATTCCTCAACCTGCAAATATCGGGCATGTAAAAACCGATTTGCTGGCGATCCGGAAAACACTCAACGAATTATATTTACTTTCTGCGCGACAATCCGCACAGGGCAAAAGTAAACATCCCGGACTGGGTTATTTAAGTGCCAGCCAATGGCTTCAGTTTACGGATATGCATTTCAGGCACCATTTGCGGCAGAAGGAAAGAATAGATAATTTTTTGGGCAAAGCCTGATAGGTATTACTCTGACTTACTAAAATAATATGTAGAATCATTACAGCCTATTGCTACATCGCGCCAATATCAGTACATTTATTTACTGCAATTATGGAAAGCGCGAAAATGTTTAAGACAAAATCGGGATATTGTTTTATTACCCCGTATGAAATTATATTAACCCGTCAGAATCAATTGAAAAAAGCACCTGCAAAGCCAGCCGGAGATATTTCTTTAATACTGTTGAGTGTTTATTCGATTGGCGCGGCTTTTGTGTTTTATTCTTCAATTCTCGGATTTCAACGTGAAGATTATTATCCCGCTTCAATTTTGCTGATTGTTGCAATTGGGATTATGGCTTATGTTTATACCAGCAGGAATATATCTTTCGTGCCGATAATTCCCCGGGAGGATATTCGCGATATTGAATTATATAAG
>JANPJC010000236.1:0-1641 GCA_031425315.1 Chitinophagales bacterium | reverse complement strand
CAGGTGGTTTTACCAACGCCACGTGGACCGGTAAATAAAAAAGCATGCGCCAGCTGATCCTGGCGGATTGCATTTTTCAATGTGGTGGTAATATGGGCCTGACCCACCACGGTAGAAAAATTCTGGGGACGGTATTTTCTGGCAGAAACAATGAACTTTTCCATAAAGCGGCAAGTTAACAAAATGCCCGGGAATCGGGGCTGTCAAAAAGTACGAGGTCCATCGTTGTGTGGCTTTTATGGGGATAAAAAAATATTAGAATATTGTTTGTTTCAACGACCTGATTTTCAACGCGGGAATGGTTTTTTTTAAAAATAATTCTCCCTGTTTCACGGAATAAACTATGTTAGTAAGCGCAAAACTGTCTGGTAAATTCCGAACCAACCGCATAAGACCACGGAATTGCTTTGAAAATATGAAAAACAGCTTATTGTCGTTACATTTCAACAATTGATTATGCCAGAATACATTTTATCATTTGATCAGGGAACAACAAGTTCAAGGGCCATTGTATTTGATCATTCCGGTTCGATTGTGTCGGTTGCACAAAAAGAATTCACTCAGATTTTTCCACAGCCGGGATGGGTGGAACATGATCCGGTAGAAATCTGGAGTACTCAGTTGGGGGTGGCAGTAGAAGCAGTAAGTAAAGCAGGTTTGGGCCTTAAGGATATCAGGGCAATCGGCATAACCAATCAAAGGGAAACAACAATAGTTTGGGACCGGGTAACTGGTGTACCCGTTTATAATGCAATAGTTTGGCAAGACAGAAGGACCGCTGCTTACTGTGATGAAATGAAGGCGGCAGGCCTTGAGAAATCGATAAGAGAGAAAACAGGCCTGGTGATTGATGCATATTTTTCTGCCACCAAACTGAAATGGATATTGGATAATATTGCGGGTGCCAGAGAAAAAGCGAATGAAGGTAAACTCGCCTTCGGAACTGTAGATACCTGGTTGTTATGGAATCTAACAAAAGGAAATGTACACGTTACCGATGTGAGCAATGCATCAAGAACCATGTTATTCAATCTGAATACAATGGACTGGGACGATGATCTTTTGCGTGAATTTAATATTCCGCGATTAATGTTGCCCTTTGTGAAATCAAGTAGTGAGGTGTATGGCATCACTCAAAAAATATTTGCACCTGTTTCAGTACCCGTAGCCGGTATCGCAGGCGATCAGCAGGCTGCATTATTCGGCCAGTTGTGTACCGATCCCGGGATGGTTAAAAATACTTATGGTACTGGTTGTTTTATGTTGATGAATACAGGTGAAAAACCTGTGGTTTCTTCAAATAATCTCCTTACTACTGTTGCCTGGAAAATTGATGGTAAAGTACAATATGCACTGGAAGGAAGTGTTTTTATTGCAGGAGCAGCAGTGCAATGGCTCAGAGATGGACTGGGAATTATCAAAACTTCTGCAGATGTGGAAAAGCTCGCAAGGGAAGTGTTGTCAAGCGAAGGCGTTTATGTTGTGCCCGCATTTGCAGGGTTAGGTGCACCACACTGGAACCAGCATGCGCGTGGTACCATTGTGGGACTTACAAGAGGAAGTACAAGATCGCATATAGCACGTGCAGCATTAAACAGTATTGCTTTCCAAACCTATGATGTATTGCGGGCAATGGAAGCA
>JANPJC010000235.1:0-7770 GCA_031425315.1 Chitinophagales bacterium | reverse complement strand
CAAGACCGTTATTAAGTCTCTTCGATTTAACAATGATCGTAGTCAGCCTGGTGATTGGAATGGGTATTTTCCGTACCCCGCACGACGTTGCTCATGCCGCAGGGAATCCATATATATTTTTCGGGGCCTGGATATTTGGCGGTATTATCGCTTTATTCGGAGCACTCACTTTTGCAGAAATAGGTAGCCGCTATCCGGTAACAGGCGGGTTCTATAAAATATATTCCTATTGCTATCACCCTGCCATTGCATTTATGATCAACTGTATAATTCTTATCAGCAATGCCGCATCCGTGAGCGCTGTGGCATTGATTGGCGCAGGATACCTGCAGGGTATTATGCCGGTGGAATACCAGGGCCAGTTGTTTAAACAAGGGGTGGCATTGGGCGCTGTGATTGTATTTTTTTTCGTTAACTACCTCGGCTTTAAAATGAGCGTACGAACGCAGAATTTTTTAATGATGGCTAAGATCGGAATATTGCTGTTCATCTGCATCGGTGCATTTACAGGTGGTGCGGTGGCTGGAGCATCATCGGAACAAGTGTCTCATGTTGCTATGAATTCAATGGATTATATCCGGGCTTTTGGTGTGGCAATGATTGCGGTGTCATTCAGTTTCGGTGGATACCAGCAAACCATCAACTTCGGTGGCGAAGTAAAAAATCCGCAACGGATAATTCCGAAAGCCATCTTTATGGGAATAGCTATTATTGTTGGATTCTATCTACTGGTCAATTTTTCTTACTTCAGGGTGCTGGGATTTGATGGTATACAAATCAGTAAAAATGATCTTGCAGCAAGGCACGCCCAACAGATGATAGGAGGATATGCTTATCAGATTATGAGTTTCCTTTTATTCTTCAGTGTATTGGGATATGTAAACATAGGATTGATGAGTAATCCGCGGGTAATGTATGCGATGGCTGAAGATAAAGTGTTGCCCAAATCGTTAATGCGTATGAATCAAAAACAGGTGCTTACTGTTTCGCTTCCCATTTTTGCAGCAATAGCTGTACTTACCCTGATTTTCTCCAACGAATTTGAAAAAATTCTTGATCGTGTAATATTCCTCGATAGCATTGGTTTAGCAACAGCTGTGGGAAGTATTTTCATTTTAAGGAAAAAAACAAAACATCTTGATGAAAGTGGTGCGAAGATTTATAAAATGAAATGGTACCCTATCATGCCATTGGTTTATATCGCTGCATATCTTTTTGTATCTGTAAGTATTTTAATTAAAGACCCGGGAGCCGGCATTATAGGGGGTACCCTGCTTGCAATCTTTTTTGTGATATACCTTGTAACCCGGTATAAAAACAGACAGTCAGATTAATCTCAGAATTATTTGCAACAGCATAAATGATGGAACTTTCTTACATTCTCAATGAACTTGCCGAAGACCGGCAGGCATATTTCAATGCTATTTCGCCGCCGATTATTCAAACGAGTAATTTCGCTTTTGATAAAGTAGAGGACCTACGGCAGGCATTTAAGGAAGAAATGTCAGGATATCTTTACTCCCGGGGATTGAACCCGACTGTTGATATTCTTCGTAAGAAACTTGCAGCACTCGATGGTGCAGAAGACAGCCTGGTGTTTAATAACGGCGCCGCTGCAATATTTGCCGCAGTTTTTGCGAATGTAAAAAGTGGCGACCATATTGTATCTGTACATCGTCCTTATACATGGGCTGCTCATCTTTTTGATAAAATATTACCGCGTTTTGGAGTAAGTACTACATATGTAGATGGTACGCAGATAGAAGCTTTTGAAAGGGCGATTTTACCAACAACTACATTAATCTACCTCGAATCTCCGAATTCCTGGTTTTTTGATTTGCAGGATCTGGCGGCGGTTGCTGAGTTGGCCAGGGCCGAAGGTATTGTTACAGTTATTGATAACAGTTATTGTACTCCACTATGGCAGCGACCACTGGATTTGGGAATAGATATTAGTATGCAGACTGCAACAAAATATATCAGTGGACACAGCGACACCCTTGGCGGTGTACTGTCTGGCAGTTCAGCCATGATGAAGAAAATTTTCGATAGCGAATATCTATGTGTCGGGAGCGGCATTCAACCATTTAATGCCTGGTTACTGCTCCGTGGTTTAAGAACGCTCTCCGCAAGGTTGAAGCAGATTGAAAGCAGCACAGAAAAAGTGCTCAGGTATCTGAAGTCTCATCCCTCAGTTGAAAGCCTGATTTTTCCTTTTGATGAATCTTTTCCGCAGCTTGAATTAGCAAAACGCCAGATGAAAGGTGCGGCAGGATTGATTTCAATTTACATTCGCGCAGAGACTATAAACCAGATTGAATTGTTTTGTGAATCGTTGAAACATATCAGGATGGCGGTAAGCTGGGGTGGTCATGAATCGCTGATAATTCCGAAATGTGCAGGAATGGAAAAGGACCAGTTTAATCCACAAGATAAAACCCACAGAATGCTGCGGTTATATGTCGGCCTGGAAGACCCTGATTATATTATAAATGACCTTCAACAGGCTTTCGACTGTGTTTATATGTAAGCGGTAAAGACCATTGACAAGCGATTTTGTGAATCCCTTTTTTGGTTGAATCTTTGTGAACTTTAAAAAACACCTGCTCCTAAGGGAAAGGTGCGAATCCCTTAACACAAGCTACATGAGAATAACAGTTACCGGAGTATTGTTTTGCATGGTTTTAAGCTTCCAATCATTTGCCCAACCCAACAATATTTGGGATCTGCGGCGTTGTGTGGAATATGGCATGCAAAAAAACATTTCTGTACGCCAGGCTGATATACAGGCTCGTATCTCGGCTGTTAATCTGAAAGAAGTTAAATTCCAGCAGCTACCCAATTTGAATTTTCAGGGATCTAATCTGTTTTCGTTTGGTCGAAACGTCAATCCCACCACTAACGTTATCACTGATAACTCTTCCATGAACCAGAGTCTTGGTTTAAGTTCACAGGTGAATCTGTACAATTGGGGTTTTCAGCGGAAAACAATTGCTGCAAATGATTTGACCTATCAGGCAGATTTAGCTGCAGTGGAAACAGCAAGAAATGACGTTGGCTTAAATATCGCCAATCAGTACTTACAAACGCTTCTTCAGCTCGAACAGGCCAATATCAGCGAAGTTCAATTTCTGCAAACCCGGGCGCAGTATCAAAATACACGCAAACTGGTTGACGCAGGATCGGTTCCTGAATTCAATGCAGCAGAACTGGAAGCCCAGATGGCCAGAGACAGCGCAGTTTTGGTCGCTGCCCGTACCCAGGCAGAAATAAACCTCCTCACTTTAAAAGCATTGATGACGCTGCCCGCTGATACCCCTTTTACTATTGCCACTCCGCCAGTTGAATCTATTCCAGTAGATAACATTCTGGAAGTATCTCCTGATGGCGTTTTCCAGCTGGCCATGAAAACTCAACCGCAAATCAAAAGAAATAATCTGCGGCTACAGGCATCCCAAAAATTTTTAGAGGCAACACGCAGCAGACTCTACCCCACAATATCTGCTTTTGGCCAAATCAACACCAGGTATTTTGCTCCTTTTACAGCAACCAATGTGGTGCCAAAAGGTTTCCAACCCACACAAACCTATGTGCTGAATGGCACCAATCAATTATTTGTATATGCTCCTGCTGCTGATTTTGTAGATTCAAAAAATAATTTTGGACAACTGTGGAACGGATATGGCGGCGGACTTAAAGACAACTTTGGTCAAACAATAGGTATATCGCTCAACATTCCCATTTTCAATGGATGGCAGGTGAAGTCGGCAATAGAAAGAGGAAAGCTGGATGTCAACAACAGGGAACTTGCCATTGAGCAGGAAACGCTTACTTTAAAGCAAAACATCTATACTGCATACCAGTCAGCGTTCGGTGCTTATCAAACTTATATGGCAAGGGATAAAGCAGTTAAAACTGCCGAGCGTTCTTTTGAACTGGCCACAAAAAGGTATGAATATGGAGCCCTCCAAACAATTGAATGGCTTACGATTCAAAATAACCTGTCGAGAGCTAAAATCGATAAGCTTGTTGCGCAGTATGATTATGTTTTCCGCATGAAAGTGCTCGAGTTCTACAAGGGTATGGGCCTTCGTTTATAATTTGTCAACCTGAAATTTTTAAAGATAAATTCTCGCAACATGAGCAAAAAAATGATTTGGATTTTAGTGGGGCTGGGGGTTTTAATTATTGCATTACTCGGTTTAAAGAAAGCCGGGGTTTTCGGCAAAGAAGAAGGCACAAAGGTTTCTACTGAAAAGGCCACGCGTAAAAATATCACCGAGGTGGTTACTGCCAGTGGAAAAGTGTATCCGGAGGTTGAAGTAAAAATCAGCCCAGACGTATCAGGGGAAATTGTTGAGCTGACTGTTGTAGAAGGGGATAGCGTAAAAAAAGGCCAGTTACTGGCAAGGGTTTATGCTGACATCTTAGCCACTCAGCGTGATCAGGCAGCAGCAGGAGTAAATCAGCAACAGGCGCAGGTGAATAATGCCACGGCATCGTTAGAAGCTTTCAAAGCAAGAATGGATCAGGCCGAAAGACAATTTGCCCGCCAGAAGCAGTTATTCGATGAAAAAGTAATTTCCAAGCTGGAATTCGAACAGGCAGAAAATGCTTACCTCACCTCAAAGGCTGACTATAATGCAAGTACACAATCTATCAGTAGCAACCGGGCAGGTGTGGCAAGTGCCAGGGCAAGCCTTGACAGGGCTAATAAAGACCTTAGCCGTACAAGTGTTGTTGCACCAATGAATGGTGTCGTTTCTTTACTTAATGTAAAAAAAGGTGAACGCGTTGTAGGTAACTCAATGATGGCAGGTACCGAAATGATGCGCATAGCTGATATGAGAGTGATTGAAGTAAGAGTGGATGTAGGTGAAAACGATGTACCTAAAGTGAGCTATGGCGATACTGCAATCGTTGAAGTGGATGCATATACCAACAGGAAGTTTAAGGGAATAGTAACTCAGATAGCCAGTACCAACAGGGGAGTGGGAGGGGCTGCCACAACCTCTACAACGGATGTAACTAATTATGAAGTGAGGATTAGATTGATTCCAGAGTCATACAGTGATCTGCTGGACCCTTCACGGCCGAAAAATTTCCCTTTCCGCCCGGGAATGAGCGCCAGTGCCGATATTCAAACTAATACTCACGCTAACGTCATAACCATACCTATTAATGCTGTAACAACACGTGATAAAAATGATACCGCTAAAGCTGGTAAATCAGCTCCGAAAGTAGTGGTGAAAAAAGAAGAAACAAAAGAAGGCGATAATGGAACTCCAACAGTGACGAATGTTGATGATATGGAGGAAGTGGTGTTTGTATTGCAGGCAGACGGAACAGTTAAAAAGGTAAAAGTTAAAACAGACATTCAGGATATAAATAACATTGAAGTGGTGGATGGGTTAAAAGAAGGAGATGAAGTGATCACTGGTCCATATACAACTGTCAGTAAATTGTTGCGCGATGGCACAAAGGTTAAAGTGGTGCCACGGGAGCAACTGTTTGAAGCCAAAAAATAAATAAAGTAAACAAGTATATTTACAGCGTTTCGCCGAAGGCGGGACGCTTTTTTTTTACTTCAACTCTGAGTATGCGATTTGGAATGATTGGCAGCGGAAGCTGGGGCACAGCAATAGTAAAAATATTGACTGACAATAATCAGCAGGTGAATTGGGGCGTAAGAAATGATAAAATGTTATCACATATCAAATCCCGAAGGCATAACCCCAATTACCTCAGCAGTGTAAATTTTGATATCCGGCAACTTAATCTATTTACCGAACCACAAGAAGTATTTAATTCTTCGGATATCATCATCATTGCGGTTCCTTCCGCTTATGTACAACCCACACTTGAACAAATTGATTCCAGTGAATTAAACAACAGGAAAATTATTTCAGCAGTAAAAGGCATTTTGCCACAGGAAAATCAATTGATGAATGATTACCTGATCCAGAAATGGCAACTGCCGTTGGAAAATTATTTTACAGTAATGGGTCCCTGTCACGCAGAAGAAGTAGCTGCAGAAAAACTTTCTTACCTCACATTTTCTGGTATAGATGAAGCCGAAGCTGAAGCTATTGCAAACTGTTTTAAAACTCCATATATCAACACTGTGGTGAATACTGATATTTATGGTGTACAGTACGCGGCTATACTTAAAAACATTTATGCCCTCGGCGCTGGGATTGCACATGGGCTTGAGTATGGCGATAATTTTCAAAGCGTTTTGATTGCCAATTGTGCTGACGAAATGGCCGCATTTCTTCATCGTTCGGGTATAAGAAATGTAGAGGTGGGTATACACAGTTTGCCTGATCAGGCACATCCCAAAAAATCACCAAATTATGCAGCATCTGTTTACCTCGGCGATTTGCTGGTAACCTGCTATTCGCTATTCAGCCGCAACCGGACTTTCGGTACTATGATTGGGAAAGGATTTTCTGTAAAAACGGCGCAATTGGAATTAAATATGATTGCAGAAGGATATAATGCATCTCAATGTATTTTTATCCTCAATAAAGAATTACGTGCAGAAATGCCGATTGCAGAAACAATCTATAAAATATTGTGGGAGAAATTATCTGCCGAAGAAGGGTTTAAAAGAATAGAAGAAACTTTGATATAAAATACAAACATCATGATGGTGTTCTGAACAATGCAGCAGCAATACCATCAGCAAATAATTTACCTTCTGTTGTGAGTTTTGCATGAGTATCAGTTACGGATACCTGAAATCTGTTTTGAAAAATCAGTAATTCTTTTTTTAAACTCTCCGTTTCTGAAATGCCCCATTGAAGTTTGAAATAATTAAAGTCAATACCCTCGGCTGTCCGGAGTGATGTCATAAGGTATTCATTCATTCTGATCGTTGGCGTTAGGACTTCAATCTCTGCCGGAATAATATTGGCCTCTAAAGAACTAATATAGGTCGCATTATTAGCGATATTCCATTTCCTGTTTTGACCATCAAAAGAATGCGCTGAAGGTCCAAAACCAAAATATGGTATGCCTTTCCAATAGCTGGAATTATGCCGGCTTCTACCTCCTGGTAAGGCAAAACTTGAAATCTCATAATGCTCATATCCTGCTTCTTCCATTGCGGCCATCAATTGCAAATATTGCCTTGCCTGAAGATCAGGATCCACATCTTCTTTTCTATTCAGGGCAATCATTTTTTGAAGTGCTGTTTGTGGTTCAACAGTCAATGCATATGCTGAAATATGTGGAATTTTGAAATTAATCGCGGTCGAAATATTTTCCCGCCAGTGATCATCAGTCAAACCAGGCACTCCAAAAATGAGATCAATACTGAAATTATCGAAACCGGCCTCAGTAATGATTTTGATACTTTCTTTGGCCTGTCCGGCATTGTGAGCCCTGTTCATCCATGCGAGATCCGCTTCCCTGAACGACTGCACGCCTACACTTAATCTGTTGATCCCACTACTTTTCCAGTGTTGCGCCCGTGCCGCGGTAACATCATCCGGATTAGCTTCTAATGTGATTTCTGCAAACTGACTTATTTCAAATGACTCCCTGAGTTTTTCAAGAATTTTCTCCAGTTCCGATTCCTCCAAAAGCGATGGTGTACCTCCTCCAAAATAGATGGTTTTAATTTCTTCCTCAACCTTTCCTTGTGTCAGATCTATTTCTTTCAATAAAGCGGTTAAAAAGCCGTTTTTGAGCTGAAGAGAAGTGGAAAAATGAAAGTTGCAATAATGACAGGCTTTCCTGCAAAAGGGTATGTGAATGTAAATC
>JANPJC010000234.1:0-17170 GCA_031425315.1 Chitinophagales bacterium | reverse complement strand
TTTCACACTTCGTGCTTCCTCTGTGTCCTTTGTCTCTTTGTGGCTCTCTGTGTCCAGAAAGTCGAAAATTAGTTTTTCTCTTGGTACTTTTAATGCTTCATTTTTTAAGTTAGGAAAGGCGCTTCGCTTTGGAGTATTTTGTCGGGGAGGCGGAGAGGCGGTGAGGAAATTTTAATTTCAAATTGAAATCATACATACGCATGTAATTTTCCCGAACCTTTCCGTTCTTTTCGCCTTCCCGGCTACTGTATTTGAAATTCAACAACGTTGAGCTTTAAGTGTGTCATACGAAGTGCGAAGTCTTTTTACTTTGCATAATTGGAACAATTTTTATACCTACATATAAAACAATAAAAATGCTATGCCTGATTTATTCATGCTCCTGATAGGTTGCTCGCCGCCCGGAAGGCATATTGAACAACATGATATCTTTTTTGGTATCGGAGAACATATCAGTGACCTAATTCCAGACGTTATCAATTTCTGGCCCGAAGCAAAAGGCAAATTGCATTTTGATGCCTGGCGGAAAGTGAAGCTGGTCAACGGTTTTGAAGTATCAATTCAACCTGAACCACCGCAAAATACTCATCATCTTTTTTTCATCAACCTCGGTGGCTACAAAAAAAATGAGTTTGAAGAATTTCATTATAAAATGGTTATTGCTGCGAAAGATAAAGGCGAGGCAGTACAGCTGTCAAAACAGACAGCATTCTATAAACACACAGGTATAAAAGGTGCCAACTCGCATATAGACGATAAATATGGTATTGATGTTGACGACATTTACGCCATTAAGGATATTTTGCCTTCTGCAATGAAATCCAAATATTATATATCGATTCAGGCTGCATCAACAGATGTAGCAGATGATGAAATTCACCTCGGCTATTTTAAAATCGAGAATGTTGATAAATGGGCTCCATGATAAACTCTTCAGACACCTTTTCAACATCTACGATAACACCTTTTCCGGCATTAATGACTGGACAATTTTATTAGAAGCTGTCGCACAAAAATCAAGTCCTGAATAATCAGGATTCACACCTCCAATAAATGGAACAGCCATTACATAAATACGCTCATTAAAAGCACCGTATTCATCCACTACCTGGAAATTATCATTAATCATGATTCCGGGCAATAGCAAATAATAATTATTGGTTTGATCAGTACGAATATCCTTTGCACCGTCCTCTACCATTTTTTTAGCAGATTCATCGTTTCTAAATGGCAGTTTCGCAACCGAGACTGTGCGTTCATTTACCAGTGTTTTAAATGGAATATCTTCAATCGAGAGCATGGGCTGGCCAATGCAATCAATAAACATTTTATACGGTACCAATTCGCTTTCACCTTCTTCATTTGCATAATGATAAATGATACCCTCTTCCTCTCCCGGCTCTACTTTACTGTCCTTGTCAACTGCCACAATCGAAAGAACACCTGCCTCATGAAGAGCAATCAATTCACGGGCAGAACTTTGTGGTACAAACGCAATGATTATTGAGATCAGTGGCTTTAGTACTTTTTTTAACCTTAGCATATCTTCCGCCGAAAAATATTTCGCCGGATAATTTACTGCATAGTTTAAATCAGACAGTAATTCTTTCCATGGCACTGTTCGTAATTGTTTGATCGATTTTTCAGCTTCCTTATATTCTGCTACAAACAATGTAAACGGATCGATACGTTCCCTTGTGGCCATAATATTCTCCACGAATTCTTCCATGGACATATCCTTGATCTTTTCATAATAAACAGGATCTTTCTCTTTAAAAGGTTTTTTAAATTTTTCTTCAAAAAGATAATCCAGCGAAACAAATCCATTATTCTCGGCGCGATGCGATGCAAGTTCTTCCGGCGTCATTGTGGTATCCTTTGTCAGCAAAGGTTCTTCCATATGAATACGAATCGCGGGCAATAATCCATCCAGCGAATGCATAACAATTTTAAATTCACTGCATTCTTCTTTCAATATATAACACATGGCTCCTTTTTCATTATTAACAAAGTGACCATTATATCTTGAGAGTGTACGCAAGGCATCGAAAGCAGTGAGGGAAGAGCCCCGGACAGCAACAGGGAAATTTATTTTTTCTCTCAATTTTTGCGGAGGATAGGGAGAGTCGTAATAACCTTTGACCTTCCCTTCGTTTTTTTGTGGCCAATGATGCCCGGTACAAATCACCACCACGTCAAATTCAATTTTTCTTTTTTCAGTCGTGAGAAAAACCTTTCCGGTTTCTCTTTCATCAATAATATCAATAACAGGTGTATTCAAATGTATGGTGAAGTATATGCCTGAAATTTTCGCTCTTTCAAACAGCATATTAAATTGTGCAGAAAGATATTCTCCGAATAGCAGCCGGGGTATGACTTTAAACTCATTAAAATTTTCAGGAGTAATTTTATATTCCTGTAAAAGTTCCTGGGGTGCTTTTTTCAGCCAATCATCCACTGATAATTCAAGTTCGGGTATTTCAGTATCTGAGATATTGGTAACATGTTCATGCGCTGCCCCATCGGTGCTGTAAGGCATTCCTGCACCCAACTTAGATTTGCTCTCGAAAATGTGAATATGGTATTCAGTATTTCCTGCATCGACTAAACCCTTAAAAAGGTATAAGGCTGCCGGTCCTCCACCAATCATTGCTAATTTCTTGCTATCGGTCTCATTCTTCATAAGTATAAAGTGTAATTGACCACTATCAAAAGATATACCGCGGGAATATGTTTAGCAATTTAGGGAAGAAGTTGATATTGCATTAGACACCAGGTAGGAAAGGCGCTTCGCTTTAAAATTTTTGCCGGTCTGCCCGCAAAGCCTTGGCAGGCGGGGATATAGGTAGATGGGAAAACAGATGATTGAAAACCCATTCTACTGGTTGTTATTTCAAACTTCGCATTTCGTAATTCACAATTGAATAACTACTTCCCTGATCATTTAGCCATTCATTTTTTATTCAGCATAAGTTTTGCAATTATCCAGAATGTTTTTGAAGAAACTGTAGCGGGCTGAGCAATCGATGAGAGCGACAAAAATGCTGACTTAAAATGTGAGTTGCTCAATTCATTTATTTCGTCATCACTAAGCTCGTGATAGGCCATGCTCCAGTCTGCAAACACCCTCTCTTTTTCTTCTTTTTCAATAATTAATGTTACATGTTTATGGCGCTTGTCATTTGCTATTTTGGCATATAACTTTTTCACAGTATCTTTCTCCCCTTCTAAAATCTGAAGAAATTCATTACCGTGAAATAAGAGGCATCCGGTGATACCATGTTCTTTATTGAACGATTGAGCTTCCTGTAATAAGTCTGTAATATCCTGTTTATTGATATCTTTTTTTGCAATTGAAGTGTAGACAAGTTCAAACATAACCCGCCGCTGTGAATATAAAAGTAATACTACTCAGGGTGTTTAAACATTTTGGAAAGCAGAGACTTAAATTCTCCACAAAATAGATCATTCCATTCCGGATGGGGTTTAAGAAAAATTTTCCAACTATGCCTGTGATTAACGCCTGGCGATTAATGTCAATTTGATTATAATGGCAATTATTCAACACGTATCAGATTGGTTGAATTCCCACTTCAGCTCCTGCACATTCATAGTACGTATCATCTATCTTTAATGCCCATTTTATCCCTTAAATGATGAGTAAAAAAGTTGTATTTATTACGGGCGCTGCAGGCGGCATCGGCTTAGCCATCGCGACACAGTTTGCAGCACAGGGAGCAATAGTAACAATCAGCGACGTTGATAGCGCGAAGCTGGCAAGTACAGTATCATTACTCCAACAACAACAATTAAATGTCACAGCTATTCAATGTGATGTTAGTGACGAAGGACAAATCAGGAATGCTATTGATGAAACCGTCAGAAAATTTGGAAGACTTGATGTACTGGTTAATAATGCGGGCGTACAGTATGTTTCACCAATCGAAGAATTTCCAACAGATAAATTTGAGCTGCTGATAAAGGTGATGTTGGTGGCACCATTCATTGCCACAAAACATGTTTTGCCAATGATGAAGCAACAAAACTTTGGTAGGATAATTAACATGGCTTCTATTAATGGTTTGATTGGATTTGCAGGGAAAGCAGCATATAACAGTGCAAAACATGGATTGATAGGTTTGACAAAAGTAACGGCGTTGGAAACTGCATCTCACAACATTACTGCCAACGCTGTTTGTCCGGGTTATGTTGATACGGACCTTGTTCAAAACCAATTGAAGGCACTCGCGACATCAAGAAATATTTCGGTAAACAAAGTGCTTGAAGAAGTGATCTTTCCATTGGTACCGCAAAAACGTTTGCTTTCAGTGGATGAAATTGCCCACTACGTTTTATTTATCGCATCTGAAAAAGCACAAGGTATTACGGGGCAGGCTGTTGTTATCGATGGGGGTTATATGGTGCAGTAATATTAAAATGTCTTTCTATTACACTAATGCTTATTCATCAATTTCATCATCTTTCAATCCAATAATCCACAAATCCCACTAATCCAAATCCTTTACTGCAACATTCCTGTACCGATGCGCTGCACCCGGCGCCCACAACCGCAAGCCGTTCCATTGCCCCGACGCAGGCGAATAAAGAGCTGTCCAGTGCGACTGTAATCCGATCATTCCAGAAGTTGCATTCACGAAAAAATCATTTTTAGGTTGAGTGACGTCCCACATCTGAACACCATTAATCCAGAGTGTAATTTGCGGTGCCGCTCCAACCATTCTTATCCTGAATGAATTCCAGTCGTTCGCTTTCCATATCGCCGCGCGACCTACACACTGTGCGCTTTTACTGATCGGCATTCTTTCGCCAAGGAGGTTACCGGTTGTGCCCGCATTTTCATCAAGCTCTACCTGGTAAGCAATACCGCTTTCGGTAGAACGAATAAAAATGCCACCATTGGTGAATGAATCAACTTTCACTTCGATGTATAATTCATAATTTTTGTATCGCTCATTGCTCAGTAACACTCCGCCTTGTCCATATGGTTTTTGGGTAACAATAATATATCCATTTTCCACCCTGAAATCAGGCGTAGTACCTTGATGTGTACTGCGGCTGACATGCCATCCGTTTAAATTTTTACCGTTGAAAATTGATGTAAATCCTGCCGGAATCTGTGCATAACAATTGCTGATCATTGATATCAATAATACAAGAAATAAAAATTTACAGGTGCGCATGAATCCAACTATTTGTGTGTTCTGAAATTCATTCCGGCGGAAGATAACGTCTACCTTTTTAAGCGGCTGTTAACCCAAACCCTAAAATTTGTATTGGCTGTTAACCTACAACCTAAAACTTACAACCTACCACTTTTAAACGGCTGTTAAACTACAACCTGAAACTTACAACCTATCACCTACTTAGCTTCCATCACTATTCTGAAACCGATATCAAATCCATTACCCGGACCACCGGCATGTGTCATGTAGGTAGCATTTTTTACATCCCCTGTAAACGAAGAACCTTTTAATACATGTTCTTTTCCTGAGCCCGAGGATACCGGGTCGGCAAATATTTTTTCGTTGTACACATCCTGCACCCATTCCCACACATTGCCGAGCATATCATAAATGCCCCACACATTCGGTTTTTTTGTACCAATATTTTTTGGCGAAACACCTCCCAGTACTGCTGTTGACTGGATGTCTTTCCAGGAGATATCATCCTCTGCTCCAGCCCTCGCTGCATACTCCCATTCAAATTCTGTCGGCAATCGGTAAATATGTTGTTTATCCAATGCATTTATTTTTTTGATAAATGCCTGTGCGTCTTTCCAGGTTATATTATCAACCGGTTGATTGGCCGAAGAATCATTTTTAAATATTGATGGGTTACTGCCCATTACTTTTTGCCATTGCGCCTGTGTGATTTCAAATTTTCCGATGTAATAGGCTTTAGGGATCTTCACCTTGAATCCGGGCATGTAAGCCTCGTTCGCCATTTGTTCTGATTTTGCAACCATTTGCTGAGGAAGCGGACTGCCATCAAAATCTTTATTACCAACAGTGGGTTGAAATTTCCCAACCGTCATTGATCCAGGTTTCATTAAAACAAATTGAATGCCGATAGAATTGGTAAATGCTGTATCCTGCGCCGCAAGTTGGAAAATGTTTGCCGTAAATATCAATAATAGAGATATCTGATAGCGTTTCATATTATAGATTGAGCGCTGGTTTAAACATGATCCGAGGCCGATTGAATACAAATACACGCCGGTAAAACGGGAACAGCGGGAACGAATACACGGGAATAATAATCCAAAAGGCTGTTTCTAACTACCAAATGTCCCTGCCGGGACATGACAGCGATAGCGCAAAGGCTGTTACTTCATATCTACCTACCAAATGTCCCTGCCGGGACATAACAGCCACAGCGCAACGGCTGTTACTTCATATCTACCTACCAAATGTCCCTGCCGGGACATGACAGCCATTTCGCAACGGCTGTTACTTCCCACTTCACACTTCACATTTCGCACTTGTTTCCTACCTACCAAATGTCCCTGCCGGGACATGACAGCCATATCGCAACAGCTGTTACTTTGAACTTCGCACTTCATCCTTCGTACTTACTTCTTGTCCCAATTATTCCTCTCCGCTCTACCTAATTTAAAAATCTCAAGTAACTGTAAAGTAAATCCACCAGGAATTTCCTTCGGCGACTCAGCACGAATTTTCTTCACCTCTGCTTCCGTTACCACCGACGACTGATTACCCAGGTCCCCACTATTACGGATATAGCTCAATACAGATGCCATCCATTGATCATCCTGTCCCGACATTGGTGGCATTGCACTGGGGTAAGTTTTGCCATCAACAGGGCCCTGTAAACCCAACAGTACCAATTGTGTCAACAAAATTTTATCACCCTTTACTCTCGGAGAACCAGCCAATGGCGGTGCCGGCATTTCATTTCCGCCCATCCGGATGCCTTTACCATCGACACCATGACAGGAAGCACACAGTTGCTTGTAGATCACTGCACCTTGCGTTACCAATTTTCTGTCGGCGGCACTTAAATTTTGTGTGCGTCGGGCCTCATCAGTTGCCCTTTGTTCGGCTTCTACGAAATTGGCATATGAAAACTGAATCATCTGGTTATCCTTATTTGCCGCCAATATCTCATTCAGTGTAGCCCTTGCCGTTACATTTGTATTTGTACGAAGGGACAGCGACAATTGTACTTTCACATCTGCACTGGGATCATTTTTTAATGCGGACAGTTTTTCCAGCATCTCCGTATCATTTTGCCGGATAAATTTTTCACTAATCCATACAGCAGCCTTGCGTACCTGAGGATTATCATCTGCAAAAGCGATACTTAACGTGGGTTTATCAATTGCATCCAATCCTTCCAGTGTCCAAAGCGCATGCAATCGGGTGAGAGGAGCAGGCGCTGTTTTCAATACGGATTTTTCGCCCGCAACAATTTTCTTCAGCGCAGGCACTACAGACAAATCGTTTTTTATGATAATTAGTTGTTGCGCATTATCGCGCCACCAGCCATTGGGATGATTGAAATAGGTAATCAGTTTTTCACTGCTCGCATTCAACATATCTGGCCGTTGGCGATCAGGTTTGAAGTCGTCATGTACCACACGATATATGCGGCCCATACCTTTATTTTTATGTAGTTCTTTTTCAGCAATGATTTTTCCAAGATAAGATTCAGGATTTGTCCATTCACTTTCCTGGATAATGCCGTGGTACATATCAACAATATAAAAACACCCATCCGGGCCAGTAGATGTATTGATGGGACGAAAATTCATATCAGCAGACGCCAGCCAATCCTGTTGATGATAGGCATCTTCAATCATAATCTTGCCATCTTTATTGTTCACTTTTCCTCTTTTGATTATTCGGCCTACGGGTTCTGGAATAAAATAATCACCCAACATATCCTGCGGGAGCCTGTCGCCCCTGAATATCGACTGGCCGCAACCAGATGTAAATTTGTTTAAGGTATTATCTTCCTTCCGCAACGCATCGCGCCCACCCTGTGCATCTAATGTTCCAATAATTGGCCAGGGCTTTGTAAAATCTGTACTGTACTGATCCTGGAAATTCAGCGCACCATACGCAGGCATCTGCTGTATCTGTACTGCAGGCAATCCCGGACCAGCTTCTGAATAAAATAGTCTGCCATAATTATCACTTGTTAACCCCCACTGACCAATCATATTATCCACCATCGTATCCGCAATCAGTACTCCATTTTTATATTTATAGCGAAGATTATCACGGGAAGGATAAATCCAGTTGTCGATATTCCACAACAAGCCACCATTCTGATGTTCGAGATTTCTGACATCCAAAACTTCATTTTGAAAAACAATCTTTTGCTCATCAGCTTTTCCGTCACCATTGGTATCCCTGTAACTTCGGATATGCTGAACATTTGTTTCCTGTACAAATAACTGATCACCTACGCATAGAATAGCGCGTGGTAATAAAAGACTGTCAATGAAAATGCTGTATTTATCCATCTTACCATCACCATCCACATCTTCCAGGAGTTTGATTCTGCTGGTGGCTTCAAACTCTCCCGTGGCGGCAGCATCTTTCATATAAGTATTCATTTCAGCTACATACATGCGTCCATTTCCATCCCAGCAAACGGCAACAGGTTCCTGCACCATGGGTTCACTGGCCACCAATTCAATACGATAACCAGGAGGTAACTGAATTTTTCCTATACTTTCTTCAGGAGATAATGGAATTGAAGAAGGATTGGTATCGACTACCACACGCACGAATTTTTCCTGCAGCCCTTTGTCTGTCTGTTGACACGATGCAATACACAAAGCAATTAAAATCACTGACGTTAAAGAAAATTTCCACATATGATGCAATTATACCCGTTGAATGCTGACATATAAAATTAAGGATTTTAGTATCTCAGAAAGAGTAAAAAAATGATAAACATTGGCTCGTTGTAAAAGCAGATAACCCGGTCCATTTAAAACTACGGAAGGAAGCATACAAATCCGACATAATTTCCCGTATAATAAAAGACCTGACAAAGTTTGCCCTTATTTTTAATTGAGATAGTTAAACATTTCGGTAGTCTGCAAACAGGAATGTAGGTTTTATTCACCTTGTATTCCTCCCTCAATGCTGAAGAGGCAATTACGAAATGTGATGTGCGAAGTGAGCAGCCATTCGTAATGATTCAAATGAGTATTGATTATTGCATCCAATCAATCAATTTTTTCCCGTTAAAGCGTTAATGGATTACGGTAATAGAACTCAGCGAGCTGTTTAAGCAGTTTCCATGTGGAAAAATGTATTCACTTAATCAGCATTAAATTGGTTGTTAATATTGCATTTATCCAATGTTTAACCTGAGGTTCGATTCTGACATAATCTCCTGTGGTCATTGTAAGTTTAATTCCATTTTCGTTCTCAAAGGTGACTTCACCTGAAATGCAAAGTAGTAAAGCAGGCAGCTTTGTAATATGTTCTTTTAATTGCCCATTGGCTAATATCTGAATTGACGTTACAGTACCCTCTTCTGTTTTAAATAAAGAAGCAGTTGATACTGTTTTTGTGTCCGGATGTAATTCATTAACATTCATTCGGTCTGTTTTTTAGTGATGAAAAAGGTAAATAAAGGGAATTCAGAAGTCAGAGTAATGCTGAATACTTTTAACCAAATACAGCGTTCTCACGAATTCCAACTCATACATAGATAAGAAAATCAATAAACTCATCGTTTTGAAAATGAAGAATATTGAATAAAAGTATTCTATGCTCTAGGTTTCAAATATGATTGAAATCACTATTGATTTGTCGAACACTAAATACCGAACATGATTACGTTAAATAATTTGACTGGAGATGATTTCTAAAATTATTGAAGTGATAGTCCTTACAGGTAACACTTTTTTTAAATATTCAGCTGTTTTTGATTTTTTTGATTTCGCCACCTGTGATGGCGTACCGGTAGCCACGACTAATCCGCCTTCCTCTCCCGCACCGGGACCAATATCGATTACCCAATCGCTCTGTGCCACAACACTCATGTCATGTTCTACAACAATAATGGTATTTCCTGCATTCACCAATCGATTTAACTGAACCAATAATTTCTGTACATCGGCAGGATGTAGCCCGGTCGTGGGCTCGTCAAGAATGTATAGTGTGCCACCATTGCCCGTGCGCTGCAATTCTGTAGCCAATTTTATGCGCTGCGCCTCGCCTCCGGATAATTCCGTCGCGGGTTGTCCAAGGCGTATATACCCCAGTCCCACTTCCTGCAATACTTTCAATGATCTGCTTACCAACATTTCATCCGCAAAAAAAATTGACGCCTCATCAACAGTCATTTTTAAAACCTCAGCGATATTTTTCTCCCTGAATTTTATCTCTAATGTTTTTTCATTATACCTCGTCCCGCCACAAACTGGGCAGGGCGTATATACACTCGGTAAAAAAAGCAGTTCAACCATTACAAATCCCTCCCCTTCACAATTTGTACACCGGCCTTTGCCCACATTAAATGAAAACCGTCCGGCATCATATTTTTTTGCTTTTGCCGCTTTGGTGGAAGCGAATAATTTACGAACATGGTCAAACAGACCGGTATAGGTCGCGAGATTCGATCTTGGCGTACGCCCTATTGGTTTCTGATCAACTGGCACCATCCTTTTTATTGTTTCCAAACCACTGACTATTTTTCCACCGGAAGGAAAAACGTTGTCCTGTTGAAGTCTGTCTGTTGTTAACTCATCTTCAGGCAGGATATGGCCAAAGTGTTCTGCTACTAATTCCACTAAAACCTGGCTGACCAAACTTGATTTACCGGAGCCGGACACGCCGGTGACACTGGTAAGCACGTGCAACGGAAATGAAGCACTCAGATCAGTCAGGTTATTACGCGTAACACCCGTTAGTTGTAACCATCCTTTAGGTTTCCTTGGAGGAGGTAAATCTGATTTTTCTACATTGAAGAGGAAATGCGCTGTTTTTGAAGAGCTGATTTTCTTCAGTCCGTCAGGTGGACCACTATATAAAATTTCGCCACCTTTTTCGCCGGCATCAGGTCCCACGTCAACGATCCAGTCGGCATGTCGAATAATATCCATTTCATGTTCAACTACAAACAAAGAATTGCCGGATGATTTCAATACATCAAGCACACCAATCAAGGCCGCTGTATCTGCGGGGTGCAATCCTGCAGAGGGTTCGTCTAAAACGTAAACCACACCAAACAGGTTGGAGTGAACCTGTGTGGCCAATCGCAAACGCTGCAATTCGCCGGGAGATAAAGTTGGTGTGCTGCGTTCCAACGAAAGATATCCAAGCCCCATATCCATCAGAACTTTCAGTCTGGCGATAAGATCGTATGCAATACGCTGGGTAACTATAACTTTTTCCTGGTGATCATTTGCCTGTTGCTGATTAACAGCAGCCGTACCATCAGCATAAGTCGAAAATAGCTGCATCAATCGTTTCAATGGTAAACGCGAAATGTCAGCAATGTCGTAGTTTTCAAAGGTCACAGCAAGAGATTCGCGCCGGAGACGCTTACCTTTGCACATTGCACATTCGTTACCAATCATAAACCGGGACACCCGTCTTTTCATTAATGCACTATGTGTGCTGGCAAACGTATGTAATACATATCTCCTGGCACCTGTAAAAGTTCCCATATAACTGGGTTCCATCTTTTGTTTAATGGCCTGTTGTACCTCTTCTCTGCTAAAGCCCGCATATACCGGAACAACAGGTTGTTCGTCGGTAAATAAAATCCAGTCGCGATCCTTCTTCGACATTTTCTTCCATGGTATATCAACATCATACCCTAAAGTCGTTAAAATATCCCGCAGATTTTGTCCCTGCCATGCTGAAGGCCATGCTGCAACAGCACGTTCCCTTATGGTTAAACTGTCGTCGGGCACCATTGATTTTTCGGTGACTTCATATACCCGTCCCAGACCGTGACATTGCATGCAGGCACCTTCGGGTGTATTAGATGAAAACGACTCCGCATACAAAATCGGTTGTCCTTTGGGGTAAGTTCCTGCGCGGGAGTATAACATCCTCAATAGATTAGACAACGTTGTAACTGAGCCAACAGACGACCGGGTAGTGGCCGCGCCCCGTTGCTGCTGCAATGCCACCGCGGGAGGCAATCCTTCAATAGTATCCACAACAGGAACAGGCATCTGGTGAAACAGTCTCCTTGCATATGGTGATACTGATTCAAGATATCGCCGCTGCGCTTCAGCATACAGCGTGCCAAATGCGAGAGAAGATTTTCCTGATCCGGAAACTCCTGTAAATACCACAAATGCATCACGTGGAATGCGAAGACTTATATTTTTGAGGTTATGCTCACGTGCTCCGCGTACAAAAACAAATCCGCGTTGATGCGTATCAATATTGGCTGGAATTAAACTGGGCATAAATACTGAAATGTTTAAATATCATGCCCGGGAAGTCAATACCTGAAGCACCGAAATCTATTTTAGGATAACTAATCCCTTCGCTGTCAACATCACTATTTTCAAAAAAAGAATCAGGGTTTATTACCATTTTCTGAATGGATCAAAAATTAAAAGATAGTCAAATATCAGAATTCATAACTGAGGTGGCGAAAGACATTTTCGTTTATTTCTTGGCGTCATCAGATGCAACAATTTTGTACTGGTCCTGGTAATTTTTTTTGAGGAAGTTGTGATGTTTTACTTACTGCATAGTTTTGCAATGTATTAATATTAATGGCGGCAATACCGGCATCATTGATTGCAACATTTATCGGGATGGTTTTATTGGGTTATTCATTGAACCTTTTTGTCACTGCGGTTTATCGCTCGCAGTGGGCATTCTCATGGATGGCGCTAACCGACTTGAGCAACCTTTTATTTTTAAATGGCAAGGGTGAACAGATACGTTTATCACAGTTTACGACGATCGCAATGGTGATCGGTATGTTACCAATCGCTCTGGTTTCCTGTGCAGGTGCGGAATGGAAAAATGGATTAGCCTGGATAATTATCGGAGGTTTGGTCAGTTCGTTACTCCTTACATTGGTTATCGTACCGGTGATCTATTCCATTTTCGACAAGCTAATCAATAAAGTGAACAGCAATAAGAAATCACCACCTGTGGAGGAATTGCTACATGCAGATTATATTCCGCTACTGCCCGGTGAAAATGGAATTAATCCATCCCATGTATAACAGAGTGGAAATAACCAAGCATACAAATTTACAATTCAATATGCTAAAAAGGGGATGCAGGTCCGACTGTTGCATATAAAAGCATATTCTGAAATGATGACTTTTCAAAAACCGCGCAGGATAATAATCGAAGCATATCAACCTTCAATTTTGGTTTATTGCTGATTGATCAAGTGAAGTAATAAATCTCATTTTTTTTAGATAAATTGCAGTATTCTTTAAGTCACTGCAGCATTAAACAATAAGAGAAGTCAAAGTTTAAACGCTTAGCTGTCATCTTCAAATTATAACCGGAAATATGTACAAGCGTGAAAGAATTATTTTTCTTGCAGATGACGATGTAGATGATTGCGACCTTTTTGAAGACGCCCTGAAGGAGGTATCGGATCATACAACTTTGAAAACTGCAAGCGACGGCATAAAGCTGATGAACATACTTGGAGATACAGTGCCGCCAGCGCCAGATTTCATTTTTCTGGATCTGAATATGCCGCGGAAAAATGGATTTGAATGCCTCGCCGAAATAAAATCAGATAGTAAATTGAAAGATATCCCTGTTATTATTTTTTCTACTTCTTGCGAAAAAGAATATATAGATCGGGTATATAATTGCGGTGCGAATTATTATCTCTGTAAGCCCCAGGATTTTTCTAAATTGAAAACTGCCATTTCCACAGTACTGAAAATGGATTGGAAAACCGGCATTGCAAAACCAGTCAGAGATAAATTTCTGCTGGTCTATTAGGCTCATCAATTACTTTAAAGTTAAAGTGTGAGTAGCAAATGGATTTCATAAAACTTGACTTTGACCAGGCCAGAACTAAACATCTCCTTTTCAAAACTAAACTACGCTCTATTTTATACGGAGCAGAGTTGGACCACACTCCAGTTTTGTCTCAATACGAATGCGGCGTTGGTAAATGGATTTATGGTCATGCCCTTGAAAAATACGGACATCTCACTGAAATGCAGGAATTGGAGCAGGTGCATGCAAAGATTCATACGGTTGCAAGGGATCTTGTGAAGTTATACGAGGCTGGTGAAGTAGAAGCTGCACGTGAGGGATTGCCCAGCCTGGAATTAATTGCCGACAACCTGGTGGCATTGCTTTCGGTCATCGAATTGAAAATTAATACGGAACACCCGGGTGTTGATGATGATAATAGTTCTCACGAATTATTAAGCATAAACTACAAAGAGCTTCTCGACCTCCATAAAACAATAGGGGAGCTCGATGAACGGATAAAAAAGCAGACATCAGTTTCTTTAATGGCACGGCGGGCTGCGGAATTGAATGAAAACAAATTCCGCAGTACTATGCTGCAGGCTCCTGTTGGCATAGTCATTTTGCAAGGGGAAGAAATGATTGTAGACATGGCAAATGATACTTATTTGTCAATTGTTGACCGGAAAAGAGAAAATTTTGTTGGCTACTCTCTATATCAATCCTTACCGGAAGTAAAAGAAACCGTTTCACCTATATTGTCAAACATTTTAAATACTGGAGTACCATTTTATGGCAATGAATTTCCTGTCACATTAAACCGTTTTGGCAGCAAGGAACAAACTTATTTCAACTTCGTTTATCATCCATTAAGAGAACCAGATGGTTCCATTACCGGGATCATCGCTGTGGCTACCGAAGTAACTGTGCAGGTTAACAGCCGGCTTGCGCTCGAACAAAAGGAATCTCAGTTCAGAAATATGGTAAGCCGTTCGCCGGTTGCCATGGCCATTTTCCGCGGACCCGATTTTGTAATTGATCTCGCCAATGAAACGCTTCTTAAAAATATCTGGCGAAAAAAAATGCACGAGGTAGAAGGGAAAAAATTAGTTGAAGTGTTCCCTGAACTTGCTGATCAACCTTTCCCCCGACTCCTGAAAGATGTATATGAAAGCGGGAAAATATACAGTGAATCAGAAGCTCCTGCAATTATCAATTCCCACGACGGTGAAAAAAAGTATTACCTCGATTTTGAATACTCTCCACTGATTGAAATTGATGGAATGGTATCCGGTATAATGCTTACAGCAAACGATGTTACTGAAAAGGTGATAGCACGGAGGAATATTGAGGTGGCAGAAAAAAGATACCGCGATCTCATTGAAACATTGCCGGTAGCTGTACTTACTGTTGATCACAATGGTTATATCGATCTTTTCAACCAGTCTGCCATTAACCTGTGGCAGCGCCAACCTGAACGTGGAAAAGACAAATGGTGTGGCTCATTTGGACTATATACATTAAACAAGGAGTTGATTAAGCATGAAGAGTCGCCGCTTGCCACTGCGCTAAACGGTAATTTTGGTTATACAACTGAACTTTATATTCAGCGGCCCGATGAGTCACTCAGGCATGTCATCTCGCATCCTCAACCCATGTACGATGGCGAAGGAAATGTTACCGGCGCGATGAATGTATTGATTGACATCACAGCCCCAAAAGAATCAGAAGAAGCTTTACGTGCAAGTGAAGAGAAATTCAGGGTACTGGCCAATTCAATGCCGCAGTTTATATGGACAGCTAATCCGGAGGGAATATTAAATTATTTTAGTCAGTCTGTTTATGATTACTCCGGTTTAAATGAAAAATCAATACTTGAATTAGGGTGGATAGATATTGTACATCCTGAAGACAGGGAAGAAAATATCAGGTTGTGGATAAAAGCCATAACTACAGGAAAACCTTTTCATTATGAACACCGCTTCCGCAATTATAAGGGAGAGTATCGCTGGCAGTTGAGCAGGGCAGTACCGCAGATTGATTCCAATGGACAAATTATGATGTGGGTGGGTACAAGCACCGATATCCATGATAAGAGATTATTTATGGGCGAATTACAGGGGCTTGTTGAAGAGCGCACCAGGGCACTTAAAACAACGAATGAAAATCTGTTGCGTTCGAATAACGAATTGCTTCAGTTCACGTATGTGGCCAGTCACGATTTACAGGAACCGCTGCGGAAAATACAAACATTTATCAGCAGAATATTTGACCTCGACAATTTAAATTTATCTGTAAAAGGTAAAGATTATTTTGCCCGTATTCAGAAATCTGCAAACCGCACTCAGGCACTGATCCAGGATCTGCTTGCTTTTTCAAGGGCTAATACCATTGAAAAGAAATTTGAACCTGTTGATTTAAATGAAGTACTCGCCAAAACTGCGGAAGATTTATCAGAATTAATCCAGCAGAAAAAGGCAGTAATAAAATCAGGTCATCTGCCTGTTATAAACGCTATAAATTTTCAACTGGAACAGCTGTTTAATAACCTGATTACAAATGCAATTAAATTTTCGAAGGAGGATAATGTTTCCGTAATTGAAATTGATGCAGAAATAGTTCCTGCATCTGTGGTGAATAATCCAAGTGCTGATCCGCAAAAAGAATATCACCATATCTGTTTCCGCGACTATGGAATCGGATTTGAGCCACAGTTCAATGAACGGATATTCCTTGTGTTTCAAAGGCTGCATGAAAGAGAAACATATGAGGGAACAGGGATAGGTCTTGCCATTTGTAGAAAAATTGCGGAAAACCACAGCGGATTTATTTCAGCAGAAGGCGAACCGGGCGTTGGAGCAGTGTTTCATGTTTATTTACCTCTTTAGACGGTAGTCGGTAGTCGGTAGACGGTAGGCAGTAGAGAACAGCCAATACATTAGTGAGCAGTGAGCAGTAGGCAATAGGCAGTAGGCAATAGGCAGTAGGGAACAGCCAATGCAAAAGTGAGCAGTAAGCAGTAAGCAGTGAGAAGAAACAGTCATAGCCAATACCTTCACCCCATTCACTCATTCACCCACCTGGAGGCTGTTTACTTCCCACTTCTCTCGCCTCAGGCCATACGCGTCAAGTTAAGGAGTTATTAACATAGGTGGAAAAGTAGGTGTAGTAAGGATTTGCAAAGAAATAGCTACTTGCAAAAAAAATGAAAAGTAAAATGAAAACAAGTAGCT
>JANPJC010000233.1:0-26735 GCA_031425315.1 Chitinophagales bacterium | reverse complement strand
TTAAATGTTGACGTTAATCGAGTTCGTCCAGAAAACTTTTTTCATTGATGGATTCTTTCCCGCAACTTTCCGTTCTTTCCGTCTTACCGGCTACTGAATTTAAATCCGAATGAATAGGTAAAGTATCGCCGTTTTCAAATGCATTCACCTAATACCTACAACCCAAAACCTACAACGTATATTGGCTGTTAACTTCCCACTTCGCACTTCGTATTTCCCACTTTCTATTTGCCTGCCAGCGATTTATACGCATTAATTAATCCATTGGTTGAACTGTCGTGCGAGGAAATAAGAGCCCCGTCTTTTAACTCGGGTAATATTTTATTGGCCAGTTGCTTACCGAGTTCGACACCCCATTGATCAAAACTGTAAATATTCCAGATAGCCCCCTGTACAAAAATTTTATGCTCATACAATGCAATGAGTTTGCCTAATTCAAATGGAGTAATCTTTTTGATCAGGATAGAATTGGTAGGTCTGTTGCCTTCAAACACTTTAAAGGGTACAATCTTTTTCCTTTCTTCAGGAGATAATTTCGCCAACTCTTTGTCGGCTTCATCATAGCTTTTTCCATTCATCAATGCTTCCGTTTGGGCGAAGAAATTGGAAAGCAGTTTTTCATGATGATCACCAATAGGGTTATGACTGATAGCAGGTGCAATAAAATCACATGGAATTAAAATCGTTCCCTGGTGAATCAATTGATAAAACGCATGCTGACCGTTAGTGCCAGGTTCTCCCCAAATTACCGGTCCGGTGGAATAAGCAACCCTGTCACCATTACGGTCTGTGGATTTACCATTGCTTTCCATATTACCTTGTTGGAAATAAGCTGAAAAACGATGCAGGTATTGGTCGTAAGGAAGAATAGATTCAGACTGAGCGCCGAAAAAATTGGTATACCATAATCCAATCAGCGCCATGAGTACAGGAATATTTTTGTCATTCGGAGTATGCTTAAAATGATTGTCGGTTTCATGTGCCCCTTTCAACAGCTGCTCAAAATTTTCATAGCCAACAGTCAATGCAATGGATAGCCCAATAGCGCTCCACAGGCTATATCTTCCGCCAACCCAATCCCAAAAACCAAACATGTTTTCTTTGTCGATGCCAAATTCCACCACAGCTTTTTCATTTGTACTCAGTGCTGCAAAATGTTTGGCGACATATTCTTCCTTACCTGCTTTTTCCAGGAACCAGTTACGGGCAGTATGTGCATTCGTCATTGTTTCCTGCGTCGTAAATGTTTTGGATGCAATTAAAAACAAAGTTTCATCAGCCTCTATAAGTTTAAGTGTCTCAGCAATATGTGTTCCATCAACATTCGAAACAAAGTGAACATCGATGCCTTCCACCCAGTAAGGTTTAAGTGCTTCAGTTACCATCACCGGACCAAGATCAGAACCGCCAATTCCAATATTCACGATTGATTTAATCTTTTTACCGGTATACCCTTTCCATGATCCGCTATGGATTTTTTCACAAAAGTTTTTCATCTGTGCCAAAACCGCTTTTACATCAGGCATTACATCTTTGCCCTCATTGAGAACCGGTTGTCCGGAAAAATTTCGCAGAGCAGTATGCAGTACAGCACGATTTTCTGTGGTATTAATTATTTCGCCATCGAAAAAAGCCCTCACTGCTTCGCTGAGTTTACATTCTTCTGCCAGATGGAATAAAAGCTTCAATATCTCATCATCAATGATGTTTTTTGAATAGTCGAACAGCAGGTCGCCATAGGTTATGGAGTATTTGTCAAACCTTGCAGCATCAGTCTCAAAAAGCTGACGGATGGATAAGTTTTTCTTATTAGTGTACTGATCCTGCAGCGCTGTCCATGCATTGGTCGTTGTCGGGTTGATTGATGGGAACATATTATAAGCTTTCAATAATTGTAATTGTTTTTTCTACCATTTGAGGGGAGATGTCAAGATGCACGACTATTCTCAGCCGGTCGCTGCCTGTTGCAAAAAGCAGTACTCCTTTTTCTTCAAAACGGGCAACAATATCTTTTGGCACAATACCCGGCTGTAATATGAACACGATGATGTTGGTTTCAACAGGCAGTACTTCCTTTACAAATGATTTCTTTTCTAATGCCACCCCGATCTGTTTAGCATGGCGGTGATCATCTTCCAGTCTTGATATATGATTTTGCAGTGCATATAAGCCGGCGGCTGCCAATGAACCGGCCTGCCTCATTCCTCCACCAAAAACTTTTCTGAATCTGCGGGCTTTCTTCATAAAATCTGCCTTCCCAAGTAGAATGCTTCCAACCGGGGCACCAAGGCCTTTACTCAGGCAGATCGAAATGCTGTCGAAAAGCTGGCCATACTGAATTGGTGTTTCATTTTTGGTTACCAACGCGTTAAAGAGACGGGCACCATCCAGGTGATAACCTAACTGGTTTTGCGAACAAACCTCCCTGATTGCAACAAGGTCCTCCCAAACATAACAGCTCCCACCGCCACGATTTGCAGTATTTTCGATGGATACCAGTTTTGAGACCGGGCGATGCACATCATCAGGCTGTATAGCGGCAATTACCTGCGCTGCATTGATCCGTCCCCGGTCGCCAGCCATTAATCTTACTGAACATCCGGAATTAAAGGCAATGCCTCCACCCTCATATTGGTATACATGTGAATTTTCATCGCAAATCACTTCATCTCCGGGTACAGTGTGGCATTTAATCGCGATCTGGTTAGTCATGGTACCACTTGGACAAAATAAACCAGCTTCCATACCGAATAAACCCGCGGCATAATTTTCGAGCTCATTTATGGAACTGTCTTCACCAAATACATCATCTCCAACCGGAGCCTGCTGCATGGCCTCGCGCATAGGATGGGTGGGTTGTGTAACGGTATCGGAGCGGAAGTCAATCAACTGCATGCGCGAATTTAACTTAACCTAAAGGTTTTTTTAAAACTTAACTTTACAATTATTGTAATAACTAAAAAGGATAAAAGACCACGTTTTTTTAACCTTTTTTTAAAATAGGCTATGAAAAACAAAAATGTGTGATTACATTTGCTGGCTACACCGAAGTAACTGGTAATTATAACATTCCATTTACACTTTTTTCTACCCTGAAACCGTCTAATCTAAGTAAAACGTTTAAGTATCCTGCGGGAACTTTTCACATTATTTATTTTGTATGAGGCAACTTAAGATAGCAACGCAAATTACGAATCGCGATTCACAAGCGGTAGAGAAGTATTTGCAGGAGATTTCGAAAATCTCAATGATTACTCCTGAAGAGGAGACGACTCTGGCTCAGCGCATTAAAATGAATGACCAGAAGGCGTTAGACAAATTGGTGCAGGCGAACTTAAGGTTCGTGGTATCTGTGGCTAAGCAGTACCAGCATCAGGGGCTTTCTCTTAGCGATCTCATCAACGAGGGAAACCTCGGTTTGATTAAAGCAGCCCAACGTTTCGATGAAACCAAGGGTTTTAAATTCATTTCTTACGCCGTATGGTGGATTCGCCAGTCCATTCTACAGGCGTTGGCAGAGCAAGGCAGATTAGTCCGCCTGCCACAAAACAAAATTGGCACTTACAACAAAGCTAATAAAGCTTATATGGCTTTCGAGCAAGAGCACGAAAGAGAGCCATCTACTGAAGAATTAGCTGAATTGCTCGAAATGAGTGAAACGGAGATCAACAATATCTTCCAGAGCAACACCAGGCATACTTCCCTTGATGCACCAGTGCATGAAGCTGAAGATGTGGCAATGGGTGACCTCCTGCAGGGTGGAGATGATACCGATGACGATGTGATTAAAGATTCTCTGCGTGCAGAAATCAGGAGAGTTTTGAAATCGCTGAGTCCCCGCGAAGCGGAAATTGTTAATGCATATTTTGGACTTGACGGCGAAAATGGTGTTACCATTGAGCAGATAGGCCAGAAGTATGACCTTACAAAAGAAAGAATCAGGCAGATTAAAGAAAGAGCCATCAAAAGGCTTCAGAAAGCCAGGTACAGCAATGCTTTGAAAGCATACCTGGGATAATGTCTGATGACAATATTTAAAGCCTCATCTCACTAATCATGGGATGAGGTTTTTTATTTGTGAACCGGAATGAGGTATTTTTGTTACCACTACAGACAAAGAATATGAAGAAACTGAGTGTTCTGCTGACCATGTTGATTTTTCTCGGATGCGAAAAGGATATAGATATCGATCTAGATCAAACAACTGAAAAGATCGTGGTGGATGCCACAATAGAAAACGGCGTTCCGCCAAGGGTGATCCTTTCAAGAAGCCTGGAATATTTCAGTAAAATCGATCCGGCAACGTTGGCTTCATCTTTTGTAAGAAATGCAAAAGTAATAATCAGTGACGGCAACAAAACACATCAGCTCATTGAAGATTCAATCTCTAATGGCCAGGGTACTACCATCTATTACTATACCATCAATCCGCTGGATCCTCAAACGGCGATTATCGGACAGATAAACAGTACTTATTCGTTGGAAATTACCGCTGATGGCAGGGAATACTCAGCCTCAACGACGATTCCGGATACTACCAGAAAGATTGATTCCCTCTGGTGGGAACCCGTAGAAATATTTGAACCCGAAGATTCAAATCTGGCCAAACTGATCATTAAAGCCACTGATAAACCTGGATTAGGTGACTATATAAGGTATTATACAAAGTCGAATGCTGAAAGCTTTTTTCCCGGGTTGAATTCCGTTTTTGACGACCAGGTAATTGACGGTACCACCTATACTTTTCCGGTAGATAAAGGCGTGAACAAAAACGAAGAACGATCCGACGGCGAAGCATTTTTCAACAGGGGAGATACAGTGACGATCAAATTAAGTAATGTCGATAAGGTGACGTATGACTTCTGGCGAACATTTGAATTCAGTTACCAAAGCGTTGGTAATCCGTTTTCAAATCCTACAAAAATACTCTCCAATATCAAGGGGGAAGCTTTGGGTTATTTTGGCGGATACGCATCGCAATATCGAACCATCATCATTCCACCCCGTTAGTTCCTGATCACCAGGGTTATTTTTTTTTATCCTGCAGTTATATCTAATTATTCACAAACCGGTACATGTAACATCAGTTACTTTTAATTCGGGTGATTGATCGTATTTTTGACAACTATACCAAATTGATATGGATTCTAAAGAAACGGAAAAAGTACATTGTCTGATTATAGGTTCAGGGCCGGCGGGATATACAGCTGCGATTTATGCAGCCAGGGCTAATTTGAAACCGATGTTATACCAGGGCATTCAGCCCGGAGGTCAGTTAACCATCACAACAGAAGTTGAAAACTATCCAGGTTATCCCGATGGCATACAAGGGCCTGAGATGATGGTGGATTTTGAAAAACAAGCCACCCGTATGGGAGCAGATATACGGTTTGGATTGGCAACCAAAGTTGATTTTTCCAGTCAGCCTTATAGTGTTTGGATTGATGATGAAAAGTTGATTCTGGCAGATAGTGTTATCATTGCTACAGGAGCTTCTGCAAAATGGCTTGGTCTGGAAAGTGAACAACGTTTGAATGGTAACGGTGTAAGCGCCTGTGCCGTTTGCGACGGATTTTTCTTTCGTGGTAAAGAAGTTGCAATAGTTGGAGCTGGCGATACGGCCGCAGAGGAAGCATTATACCTCAGCAAACTTTGCATTACAGTACATATGATTGTTCGAAAAGAAGAAATGCGTGCCAGCAAAGTGATGCAGGAACGTGTATTGAAAACACCCAATATTAAGATTTACTGGAACTCAGAGACCGACGAAGTGATTGGTGATAATAAGGTGACCGCAGTTCGAATTCACAATAACAAAACCAATGAAAAGGAAACCATTCCGGTGAGTGGCTTTTTTGTTGCGATTGGCCATCAGCCCAACTCCGATATTTTTAAAAGCTGGTTGACGATGGATGAAACTGGTTACATTCAAACTGTGCCCGGCACTTCTAAAACAAATATTGAAGGCGTATTTGCCTGTGGCGATGTGCAGGACAAAATTTATCGCCAGGCAGTAACGGCAGCGGGTAGTGGCTGTATGGCGGCATTGGATGCAGAGCGCTATTTAGGCGAAAAAGGAACCCTTTAAAAGTGGGAAGTGGGAAGTATGAGGTGGGAAGTGAACAGCCAATACAGGTTGTAGGTTATAAGTTGTACGTTTTAGGTTCAACAGCCAACAACTTCGTGAATCGTGAATCGATAATCGTGAATAAAACAGCCAATTCTGAAGTCGGTAGACAGTAGATGGTAGACAGTAGAGAATAGCCAGTACAGGTTATAGGTTTTAAGTTATACGTGCACACGTAGAACTGTATTGCCTGATCCTTTGTGCTCTTTGTTCCTCTTTGGCCCTCTGTGTCCAAAATGGTCGAAGGATATAGTCAAATTTAAAAAAATCCAGAAATCTATTAATCCCACGAATCCAAATCAGACGAACTTCATCTGCAGTATAAAAACTATCGCTCCTGCAAAATACCCCAGCAGCGCCCATAAACTGATTTTCTTTACATACCAGAAAAACTCAATTTTTTCAATACCCATCGCGGCAACACCTGCTGCAGATCCAATTATCAGTGCACTGCCCCCGGTGCCGGTACAGTAAGCCATAAACTGCCAGAATGGATGATCAACCGGATATTGCTCTAACGAATACATCGCCTGCGATGCCGCTACCAAAGGCACATTATCAACGATTGATGATAACAATCCTATAGACATCACTATAACATTTTCATTGCCAATTAAACTTGATAAAGAAGCAGCAACAGATGTCAGTACTCCAATACTCTGCAAAGCAGATACACTGATCAGTATTCCAAGGAAAAAAAGAATACTGGGTGTATCAATTTTCCTCAATGCATAGTTAACAGACAAGCGGTCTTTATCTACCTCATCTTTTTCATGATGGATAAATTCTGTAATCACCCACATAATTCCCAACCCTAAAAGCATTCCCATAAAGGGGGGAAGATGAGTGTAGGTTTTAAAAATGGGCACAAATAATAAACAGCAAATTCCAATGATAAACACTGCATTCCTGTTGGCTGGTGTGGTATCCGATACGTATTCACCTTTTACCACCTCAGGACGCTTAACTTTTCCTTTAAGAATCCTTCCGATAAAGAACAAAGGCACAATCAAACAAATAATCGAAGGTAAAATTACATGCAGTACAATTCCTGATGCGGTAATCTGTCCGCCAATCCATAACATCGTTGTCGTTACATCGCCGATAGGCGACCAGGCACCGCCTGCATTAGCGGCGATTACAATCACTCCTGCAAAAAACAACCGGTTCTCCTTACTGTCAACTAGTTTTGTGATCAGCGATATCATCACTATAGTTGTCGTAAGATTATCCAAAGCAGCAGATAGGAAGAAAGATAATACTCCCACTATCCATAACAGTCTGCTTTTATCTGTAGTTTTTATTCTGTCTGAGATAATCTGAAACCCATCGTGCGCATCAATCAATTCCACTATCGTCATCGCCCCTAACAGAAAAAATAATATGCCTGAAATTTCTCCAAGATGCTCAATCAACTGTTCATTAACCAGGTGTAAATCTTCTGCATTTAAAATATAAACAGTCCAGCATAAAACCCCAGTGATCATTGCAGACGCCGCTTTATTCAGTTTGATAAAGTGCTCCAGCGCAATAGCCAGGTAGCCTATTATAAAAATTGAAATAATCAACCAGGTCATGATTGTTGTAGGTTTTAGGTATTAAGTTATAGGTAACAGCCGTATTAACGGTCAGATTGCAGTTCAGTTATCTTAAGGTTCCCCGCCGGACAAAATCACGAAATGATGGATATTATAAAAAAAATGGCTTAATTATTTTTACCCGATACTATTAAAAATAATCGACTGTTCTCTACTTTCTACCGTCTACTTACTGGTCTGCAAACAAATCCAGCTTAGTCTTCGGCCTTCTATTTTCCTGCCAGCTGAAATTACGCAGCTGCTTTTTATCATCAGGAATTTGTCCCATCGGATAAGTAGTTCCCGACACCGTATTCACCCACGCCACCTTCTTCAATTCCTTTTCTACGAAATACATACTGATAGCATCGGCCTGCGCATAGTTCATTCCTACATAGGCACTGTCGGAATCCTGTAAATAATATACACTTTCGGCATTTCCTTTTGCCCTCAGATAATCAATATTACCATCTTTAAAAAAACCATTCAGCCGGTTGCCTTTAATCTGGTTATAAAAAGATTCACGGGTTTTATTAATCGAAAAACCATTTTCAAAAACCATCAGTTGATCTGCTTTTTTATTTTTTGTCAACAGGTAAATCGTGTCTCCCATTATCTGGTTGTCAATCGACCATAAGATGGGATCTTTATAAAATCTGAAGATGGAATCGCGGGCGGAATAATACAAACTATCACACACTCCCTGTAATGAATCTGAGAATATTTTCACATGATGAAATGCCTGAAATATTCTAATGCTATCAGTACTGTTTTTAGATAATATTTTTTGTCCTTTGATCGTGTCTGTTTGGTTCACCGTAAGCACAGAAGAATCCAGCAAGGCTCCGGTGGAGTCACGCTCAAGTATAACCGTATCTTTCACAAGCGACGAATACAGCGTATCTGCTGCAATAAAAAGTGAATCATCCTGCTGCTGCAAAATCATTACAGGCTTCATTGTTGCCAGCACATCTTTTGTACCCGAATTGAAATTTGTTGCGCCGGCTAAAATGGTTACCCCTTGTGTTGTATCTCTGTATAATACATTTCCGGTAGCATAGCCCTGACCGGTTTTTTTGTCATATTCAATATTGTCAGCAATAATTTCCTGCGTACTGTCTTCTATTATGGGACGCTCACCAAAACTTGCATTGCCATTTTTTAAATCATAAAATCCACTTCGGGTCCGGATTGTTGATTGGCCATCATTAATAGTGGTAGGCGAAACAAAAGTGGCAATTTCACTATCAATACTATATAAAAGAGTATCCGTTGCCATTGTATATTCAGGATCCACCAGCCTTACATTTTTCTTGAAATACACTTCGCGGGTATCAGCGTAATAAAAACCTTCTTTACTGGTGAGTACCGAGGCGCCATTGACAACTTTCCCACCGTTTAGGTAGGTACCCATTTTGGAGTTGAGATCATATTCCAATTCTTCTGTGGTGAGCACACCCTTTCCGTCTGTCAGCTTTACCTTCTTTCGCAAATTAGCAATACGGGTATCTCCAATATATTTCAGGTACTCACTGTAAGTATGCACACTATCGGCATCGTTGATATGAATGTTGCCAAACGCCTCTACCTGGTTCAGGATTTTATCCTGGATGGCACTATCGCACGAAAAATAAGTATTGCCCTGCTTCAACAGCACGTTGCCAATCAACACATGCTTTTCTGTTGCACTGTCGGTTTTTATCAGCCGGTATTTATCAGCTTTAATCAGGTAAATAATTTTCCCGGTATCTATATTATTTTGAGTTGTATCGCGCGGCAATACAGGCGCCTGTTGTGCTTTTAATAATAAAAAGCAACACAGGGTAATCAACAGTAAAAAAAACTTCCTTGCAGTTTGAGCCATCATTGCTGAGGGACTTTTGTTGCGGTATCGCTTAAAGGTACCATCAACGGTTGTGTTTTATCCTTTTTCCCAAATACAGATACATTGATATATCTCTTGGGGTGGAGACGAAGATCCTGCAAAAGGATATTCAGGCTGTTGGATGTGGCGTTAAGATTATTATATAATTTGGGATCATTCATTAAAAGTCCCAGTGTACCGTTGTTACTATTTACTTTAGCGAGTGTTGCATTGAGCTTATCGGCAGCATCCTGGAATTTTGATATGGTTTGTTCCAGTTCAAGGTCAGACAGCTTATGCGTCAATTTTTCAACATTCCCGACAATCATAGTAATGGAATCATTGTTGTTTTTCAGGTTGCCGGTAAAGGAATTAAGGTTGTTTAATGATTTGGCCAGTGCACCGGTTTGCGCATTCAGCATCGCATTAAGAGAAGCGGTGGAAAGTGCAAGGTTGGCCACCACATTTTGCAGATTGCCTTTTGTTTTCGGATCAAATATTGTACTTACCTGTTCAAGCAGAGAATCTAAAGATTTCAGTGTTCCATTTACCTGCGTTACCGTGGGGCCTAATGTACTCTTCAGTTCGTTAAGGATTCCAGATGCCGGGTTGGTTGAGATAGTATCTCCGTCTTTTACATATTCAGTAGAGGTGCCCAACACGATATTAATTGAGCTGCTTCCTAACGGATTTCCTTCAATAACAGCATAGGAATTCTTAGGAATATTCACCTTTTTTTTGATATTGAGGCCTACGATAACAGCTGATATATTGGCGTCTCTTTCCACCATATCAGCAACATTACCAACCTGGAGACCATTAATTTTGATGGCATCCGAATTACTCAGCGCATCAACTTTATCAAATACTGCATACACGATATCCTTCTTCTCAAAAAGCTTTTTGCCTTTAAGAAAATTAAAACCAAGAATCAACAACGTTATGGCGATGGCTGCGAGGGCACCTACTTTTGTTTCATTTGAAATCTTCATAAGAATATATTACCGGGATTGGTCAGCAACACGAAAAATTGTGCCGGCCCTGCAACCCTGCAAAAATAGAAAAACTTTAACTGGGAAAAGCAATCCTCTAGCAGGGGATCATTTCTTTTTTGCGCCACCTGCAGGCATTACCGCAGCAGGCTTACGAGCAGGAGGTGTCTCTTTTTCTGATTTCTTAGTTGTGCCTGGCGCAGCACTGTCATTGTCTGAACGGGGAGATTTAGGACTGTCGACGAGCGCTTTATACGACAATAAAGCATCTGCCATAGCCCTTACCATTTCTTTCTGACCACTTTCACTATTGAGATAAGCTTCTTCATCTGCATCAGTTATAAAGCCTGTCTCAATTAAAACTGCAGGCATATTCGTGGCTTGCAGCACCCATATACCTTTATGATTGCGCTGTAACACCCCGAGACTTTTTCTGCCCACTTTTTCAAATTCCGTTTCTATCAATGAGCCCAGTCTTACACTGTTCCTGAAAAACTTCTGCGTCCACAAACGGGCCTTTATAACTGCTTCCGGACTCTCAGGATCAGGAACATCTTCCACCTCCAGTTCAGATTCATATCTCTCGTCTTTTTGAATACCGCTGGCTTTACTGTCAGATCTATCTGCCGCCCAGATATAGGTTGATGTGCCATGCATAGGGTTTGGCGTGGACCAATACCTGTATACCGGCTCTTTCCGGGTTCTTTTTTTTCTACTTTTACCTTTGCCCGTATAATACGTTACTGTTTTATATCTCAATAATTCCTTATGCTGACGGGGAGGAGCCGCATTAACGTGTATACATACAAACAAATCACCATTTTCATTATTGGCGATCCTGGCTTTTTCTGTTACATGATGGAAAATATCAGTGCGGCGGGTCATTACAATGCGGGTATCCGCCATCTCTTTTTTAAGTACTTCTTCAAGCTTCAGTGCCAGCTCAAGCGTTATTTGTGCTTCGGTTGAATACTTGCCCCTGGCGCCCGCATCGGTACCGCCATGTCCCGCATCAATGATGATTGTGCGAATTCTTGAAACAGGTTTTCCTGTTTGAGCAACACCGAGTGACATATGCATTAAGCTCAGTGCAAAACAAAGGGCAAGACTAAGAGTCGATTTTTGCATACTTATCATCAACACCTGTGGGTTTTTAAAACTTGAATCTTCACAATTACTTACCACTTTTTCCTCTATTTTTGTTCGCCTGCTATGACGAACAATAGAAGCAAAGTTAGCCGAATTTTCTATTACAGCATGATTTTGCATCTATTTGCTTTGACTGCAATAACGCTCAAGGTTAACGCAGATATTCCTGTAAAAAATACAATTGGCGGTTTTTTAACAGCTGCAACGGATAACACACATTTGTTTCCATCTGATACTATTCCGGTGAAAACAGACACTACAAAACTTCCTGTTGTTGCAAATAACGATACAATACCCTCATTAAAAAAATCAAGCGATTCCACGGTACTGAAACAAAGGGTAGATACATTTGATTTTAAAGCATCGCGTGATTCAATCGATGCGCCCATCAATTATAAAGCCGAAGATTCGATGGTGCTGGTGGTGGATACCAAACAGATATTTCTATATGGTAAATCTGAAGTCGCCTATAATGACGTTAAATTGTCGGCCCCATTGATATCACTCGACCAAACTTCTCAAATGGTTACGGCCCGCATGAACAGAGATAGTATCGGCAATGTAATCGGCATGGCGAAACTGGTGCAGGATCAAACCACGACGGTTAGTGACAGTATAAAATTTAATTTTAAATCACAACGCGGTCTTACGCACAATTCATTTTTCCAGCAGGATGAGATTTACAATTTCGCGGAGAAAGTAAAAAAGGTGAATTCGGAAACTTTTTATGCATCGATGGGAAGATTTACAACCTGCAATCTTGATACTCCCCACTTCGCATTTAAGTTCAAGAAGGCAAAATTCGTCAATAAAAAAGTTGTTGTAACCGGTCCCGTGCATCCCGAGTTTGAAGACGTGCCGGTACCAATCTATTTACCCTTTGGCATTTTTCCATTGGCCAGTGGCAGGCGCTCAGGAATTATTCCACCACAGTTTACGGTAACAGAAGATTTTGGAGTAGGATTGGAAGGGATGGGTTACTATAAAGTTTTTAATGATTACCTGGATGCAAAATTCTGGGCCGACTTATATTCTTATGGTAGTTGGCGGATGAACCTGGCGCCAAGTTACCGTGTGCGTTACCGCTATAGCGGATCATTAACATTGAGCTATCAGAATACCAAATTTGCATTCAAAGGAGATCCTGATTATTCGCAGACCAAAAGTTTTTTTGTTACCTGGAACCATACAAAAGATAGTAAGGCAAAACCCGGTACTTCATTTAATGCGAGTGTGAATGCAGGCAGCAGTAAATATTTGTCATTGGTGCCTAACAGTGCATTGGTAAACGCAGGAACATCCGGTGGTGTACAAACAGGAGGGAGTTATATGCAGCCCATCAATTTTACCAACCAGCTCACCTCATCCATTTCATACCAGAAATCCTGGATAGGTAAACCTTTTAACCTTGCTGTTAACCTCAATCATAATCAGAATACACAGACAAGGCTCGTGAATTTAAACCTGCCGGATATTGCTTTTGTGATGAATACAATTTATCCATTTCAACCAAAAGAATTGGTGGGCGCCAGTAAATGGTACGAAAAATTGGGGGTGGGATACAATGGTAATTACAAAGGCCAAGTTTCATTTTATGATACTGCATTTCAGTTTCAGCAGTTGATAGATACTTTTCAATGGGGCGCATCACATGAGGTGCCGATTCTTTTGTCGCTGCCTTCATTTGGGCCATTACAAATCGGACCTAATATATCATACAGAGAAAGATGGTATGCACAAAAATTTTATCGTACCTGGAACCCCAATACCAATAAAGTAGATACAACTATTCAGCGAGGATTTTATACTGCACGGGAAATGTCGATGGGAATATCAGTGAGTACAGCATTGTTTGCAACTTTTCAGTCTAAAAATAAAAATGCAAAAGTGCAGGCGATCCGGCACACCATCAGGCCCCAGATTGGAATAAACTATAAACCTGACCTTATGGCACAACATTATTACCGTACACAGGTAGATACTTCCGGTCGCGAAATATTATTTTCTGTTTTTGATGGTAGTATATTCGGCCCCTTTTCTTCAGGTCGTTCAGGCGGTATCAGTTTTGGTATTGATAATAACATTGAAGCGAAAGTGCGTTCGAAAACAGATAGTGGTGAAGCGGAACTTAAAAAAGTGAAACTGATTGATGGATTCGGAATCTCTGGCGGCTATAATTTTCTGGCAGACTCTTTCAAGTTGTCGACGCTTAATATTTATGCCCGAAGTTTTTTGTTTGAAAAGATTAATATCACAGCAAATGCCACATTGGATCCTTATCAAACAGATCCTTTGACAGGAACCCGCAAAAATTTGTATGCATGGCAGGGTGATAAATTTTCATTGGGATCGATTGTTAATGGAAGCATCAACGTGTCTACCACTTTTCAGAGCAAGAAAAAAGATGAGAAGAAAAAAACAATTGACGAGACATTAAGAGAAACCGGTGATGAAACCATGAGCCAGGAGCAAATGATGCAGCAGTTGGATTATGTACGAAGGAACCCTGCGGAGTTTACTGATTTTAATATTCCCTGGTCGGTAAACTTTGGATTTTCATTGAGCTTTGCGCGTGTGTTGCAACCCGATTATACCTTTGCAACACAATTTTCTTCCAGCATCAACTTCAGTGGTGATTTTAATGTTACTCCAAAATGGAAAGTCGGTGCGAACGGCTACTATGATATTGTAACAATGCAGCTTCAGTCACTCACCACTTTTATTTCCCGCGATCTGCATTGCTGGCAGATGTCTATTAATATCACTCCCGTTGGATTATACCGCTCGTTTAATATTTCCATCAGTCCCAAGTCGGGGTTGCTGAGGGATTTGAAGATTAACAGAACTAGATATTTTTACACGCAGTAAAGGTCCCATGATTGACTTTCTAAATTGATATCCCTCCCAATAACTATAAACTCTCAAAAGCAAAAATGATTTGGCCACGGAGCTAAGCGGAGATTTTGAGTTGAACGGAGAGTCGATGAATTGGTTGTTTCTCTGCTTACCTCAAAACCTCCGCTCAACTCTGTGGCCTTAAAACTTTTAAGCTATTAGTAACGCAAATTAAACGGAACATCCGCCGTATACTTCAAATAAAGGGCACTGAAATGATCGTTTTTATGTTGCTGGTTAACTGATGACAATGTGAATTAAATCGAATTCGGCCTATTGCCTGGTAATGCGTTGCTGATTCGTCTGATAATATGGAAGCATAGGATTAGTACTTCTTTCAACACTAAAACTTCCGGAAATGGAAAAGGTGCGCGAGTCATTGGTATAGAATAATCCCATTTCGGCTCTTGAATATAAACCCAACTGCCCTTGTCTCATATAAGACTGTCCTGAACTGAATTTATTTGGATTGGTAGACATAAAAGCCCCATTAAAGTTGGAATATACAGGAGCTACTGAAACATTACCGAATGCATATAAATTCTGATTGATTCTGCGATTGATTTGTAATGTAGCCGGTACTGATAAATAACTCATATTGCCACCATTGAAAAATGACATCCCGGTCGACAGTCCTGCAGATGAGGTCCAAAACCATTTTTTATCTGCCGGAATATCACCATAGGCCAGATTGTTCACACCCATAATGCCCATTGGCGTATAACCAAGCATTGGCCTGAGAAAAGTCTGCGCTTTAGTGGCAGTAGTAGAAACCAGCAGGAATAAAAATAATATCAATCGCATCTGTAACAGCTTGTATATTAAAAGTACGTTTCTTTTCCGGAGATCACAAGAGGCAGATCAATATATCGCATAACGGCAGATAACGTCCTTGAACCCTCAAAAAATTTACATTCTGTTTTCTCTAAAGAATCGGCCCTTTAAAACTTCCGCTTACGGGAACAAGGCTTCCCGCCGCATTTTTAGCGGTTCCGGAAAATGTACCCTGTACAATATTGTTAGTCCGGTCAAGCGTGGTTATTTTCAACGTTAGAACACCTGTCCCAAAACTGGCGGTGTATAACGTTTCAGCGGTACTAATATTCAATAATGAAATTAATACAGAGGAAGACATAGACTGTGTGGTATAATCACCGGTCGTTAATACCCCCGTTTTTTGAATTGTGAATACGAAGGAGAAATTGCCATTTGTTGATGGACCATTGAAACCCATTCCTTCATTTCCTCCCGTAGACAGAATCACTCCACCTGTTGAGGTACCACTATACGTTGTGGCTCCCTGCTTAAACTCCCACACCATATCAGAAGGGGTGGTACCGGGTACAACAGTCAGATTAATATCGCAGGCCGGGGTTCCATTAGTCAAAGGGATTGTAAAATCACCATCAGCCACTGGCGTTCCTGAACCATTTAGTGTTATAGTCTGTGGACCTGCCACAGCATTGCCACTGCCTGAAAAAGTCATTCCATTTCCGGTCAAAGTGATGGTATAAGCACCTGCTGCCGCAGCATTTATTTCAACAGTTATATTATTGGATGCATCGAGCGGAACACCCTGCGTATACACACCATTCAACACTGCAGTTCCACAATTGAAAGTGAAATCTGTTGCCCCTGTTACCGATATGGGAAATGTACAGGTTGATCCGCCTACTGTTACCGCTATAGGAAAGTTGCCCGCAGTAACTGGTGTCCCCGACGCCGTGAGAACGACAGTGGTTTCGCCTGTGTTTGCAAAAGTACCAGACCCTGTGAAACTGATGCCATTGACAGGAGTTGTAGTGATATTATAAGTTCCAATATTGGTAACATTTACTTTGACAGAAACTGAATTTGCGGGTGAATTCAAAACAGCTCCGGTAACATAGGCACCTGCTAAAACAAAATCGGTACAGGCACTGGGCGCACCTGCCAAAGTAAAAGTGGCTGTTGAACCGCCACCAACAGGCAAAACAATGATTTCAACATCACAAGACGAACCACTATATGTAACCGTGAAATTCGCAGGCCCTTCAGCAGCAGGTGTGCCTGAGCCTTTAAGCCTAACAGTATTGAGGCCCGTATCCGCAAAATTTCCCGAAGCACTGAATTTTATTCCGTTCACTTCATTGGTACTAATCTGGTAAGTACCGGCGGTAGTTACATCCACTTGTATATCGATATAATCTGCATCTGGATTTAATACTTGTCCTGAAACAAAAGTTCCATTGATTGTTTTTGGAAGACAATCACCGGCGGGATCTTTTTGTAAAGAACCAACTGACTGAGTACCTCTTTCAAGGCTGTATTCTTTTTGACAGGAAAAGAATGCGGATAAGGTGATAATGAGAGATAACAGTTTGACATGTGCTTTCATAAGAGGTATTTGTTGCAATGCGAAGCTAAAACAAATTACCTTTTAATGTGACCGGACTCAACTCAAAGACGCTTATAGAGACCATTAACCACTGAGGAAGCCGTAGTAAAGCGGGTTTTGAAAATGTTAAAATTATAGATGATTAAAGTGAATATGTGAGGAAACGGTTATGGCATTGTGTATAGAAGCAAATGATAAAATAATCGATGGCAGGAAGTTACGAGATTTATATTGTAGCACTGGATGGCTGATTTTTGTTCTGTTCATAATAATTCCACATGATGCCAAATAATTTCGATTTAAGAAATTCAGCGGAATCACCTTCATTAACTGACACAGCAGGCAGATAATGCATCTCCAGTTTCACTGGCCAGTAGTAAAATGTTTTGTCGTTCGGCAACATTTTGTCAGTGCCAAAAATCACTATAGGGAGAATTGGGTTCAAGGTTGCAGCTGCAAGGCGAAATGCGCCTTCATGAAATTCTTTCAAAGGTTTATCACTTGTATTGCGCGCCCCTTCGGGATAGATAATCATATGCATACCGAGGTCGAGTACCTGTCTCATTTTATTAAAACTTTCCCTTCTGCTATTGGGGTTTTTTCGGTCAACTAACACCGACCCTCTTTTATAAATAATGCCGAAAAACGGAACTTTTGCCATCTCAATTTTGGCAATAGTTTTATTCGGACCGGGAATTCTGCCGCTCGTGAGTGGAACATCCATTAACGAATGATGGTTGCAAATAATAATATACGTTTCCCCTTTTTTCATATTCTCTTTCCCCCTGATGGTTACACGGATACCGGCAAGAAAAAAGAAAAAAGTCATCCATACGTTGGCAATTTTAGCCAAGAGGGCAGAACTTTTAGGCTCCGGCCAGAAACCGCTGAGCCAGATAGGAAACAAAAAAATCAACATAGTAATGACGAATACAATAGACCCCCAGCCTGCAAGTATTCTAGCTACTATATTCCTGATCATGATAAAGGCTAAGTTAGTTTAATCGGATTCGGTAATTTTCCAGTTGATAGGATCTTCGCCGGAACGGGTAAGGAGCTCATTCGTTTTTGAAAAGTGACGACAGCCCAAAAAGCCGAAATGTGCAGAGAAAGGAGAGGGGTGCGCCGCTTTCAAAACAAAATGTTTGTCTGTATCTACCAGGCTTTGTTTTTCCTGCGCAAATTTGCCCCATAAAATGAAAACGATATTCTTTTTTTCTGCAGAAATTTTTCGGATCACCGCATCAGTGAACAACATCCATCCCGCTTTGGCATGACTCAGCGGCTCGTTAGCCCTCACTGTCAGAGCGGCATTTAAAAGCAACACGCCCTGTTCGGCCCATGAGCTAAGGTCACCATATTTTTCAGGCATGGTAACGCCGATATCGGTCTGAATTTCTTTAAAGATATTGATCAGAGAGGGTGGGGGCTTCACTCCCCTGGGTACTGAAAAGCATAATCCGTGTGCCTGTCCGGGCCCATGGTAGGGGTCCTGACCAAGAATAACAACTTTCAACTTATCAAAAGGCGTATAATTAAAAGCATTAAAAATTGTGGGTCCTGGAGGATAAATCACTTTACCCGACTGCTTTTCGGCCTTGAGCAAACGGACCAGTTCTGTAAAATAATTGGCGGCAAACTCTTCTTTCAGCGCGGCTTTCCAGCTTTCTTCAATTTGTACATCCATTAGTTTTGGGTAAAGGTTTGTGTGCAAACTAAAAAAAAATTAGCTTTGCCAGCGATTTAAGGGAAGGACGCTGATAATTCTGTATTCTTACCCAGTCTTTAGTCAATAGTCTTCAGTCAGTAGTAATAAGCCATTCGACTTGTATTGACTACTGACTAATGACTTCCGACTCTTTGACTTTCCCCCGGTCCGGTAGCTCAGTTGGATAGAGCATCAGCCTTCTAAGCTGAGGGTCATTGGTTCGAATCCAATCCGGATCACAAATTTCCAGCCCCAGAGATGGGGCTTTTTTATGGATGCATACTGTTACATTCTTTTCAGTGAAAAACTAAACAAATATTATGTGGGCTCTACTACAGATATTAAAAGACGTTTGGCCGATCACAATCGGGGAAAAGAAAAATTTACAAAAACAGGTGTACCATGGAGACTGGTTTATTTCGAAACTTTTGATGAACTCATCAAAGCAAGGCAACGGGAGAGGGATATAAAAAAAAAGAAAAGCCGAAAATATATTCAATCATTGGTAGAATCGCTTGGATAGAGCATCCCGATTTCTAATCGGGAGCGTCATTGGTTCGAATCCAATCCGGATCACTTTTAGGTAGTCACTTTGATAAGGTGGGTTTTTTCTTTTAGATCATTGATGGGCCAGGTTGGATAGAGCATCCCGATTTCAAATCGGGAGCGTCATTGGTTCGAATCCAATCCGGATCATTTTAATCACTGAAGTTAAGGTGTGGTTAGGTAAGTTATTGATGCGAAATTTTACCTTAGCAGTTTAAGAATTTCAACGAAAATGCCCGGGGATTTACCCGGGTATTTTTATTGCTCTGAATTGTATAATAAAAACCAGATTTTATTATTTGGTATACTAGCGCTAACGAGCAAACGATCTAATAAGAGCAACCCCGTTCCTCAATGCCAAATGCTGCATTAATTTATAAAATACCCAAAGAATATTATTAATTGAAGCATTACATTATCATTTTACAATGGCAAAATTTATTTTACCTTGATTCTCCCATACACACAAGGCTGTTCCATGATCTGTAACTATCAATTCAGGAAAACTTCCTTTTCCTAAATCAACACTCATTCCATCCGGCTTTCGGCAATAAATTTTCCCATCTTTCACAAAAGCAATGTAATGCCTGCCATTTTTACCTGCAATCGTGCACTGCCTGCCTTCAGTAATCTTTTTTTCTTTTTCACCGTTTGTCCAGCTATAAATTTCGCCCTGTCTGCGCCATACAGTATGAATTTTTTTATCGCTATCAATTAACAATCCACCACCATCCATCGGGCACCCATTCAACTTCCAACTGCCTTCACCAGCTTTTATAGCGGTCCCGAAATTTTCACCTCCATCAGTAGATTGAATAACATGCAGATCCCTGTTGCCATTTAGCCAGTTGCGGAACATTACAACTACCATCTGATCCTTCATTTCCACAGATGGTTTGCAGCATTCGCAAACGGTGCTGTCGGGTGACTTATAGATGACTTTATTATCAGACCAGGTTACACCTGCATCCAGGCTTTTTGATCCGACTATTTTATTCTTTTGGTCATCTCGCAAATCGAGCCAAACCACAAACACTTCTCCTCTTTTATTGGATGCCAGAGAAACAAATGCTTCTTTAGCTATATCAGGAACATCATTTATTCGAGTTCCTTTTTCCCAAATGCGCTCATCACTTTTCTTAACGAAAGTGTAAATATTACCTGCTGTATTGACCACTGCAATAATTAATTGACCTCTTGCCGATATAATCTGTGGCCCTCTGCCTCCACCAATACTAAGATCCGGCATTAAACCAACCAATACAGGCTTAGAAAAGTGTTCTCCCTTATTGATGGAATAACAATAATAAATACTGTCGCCGGATGCGAATGCCATATGAACCTTATTACTATCATCGGTTAAAGAAGGAGCTGATCCACGAATAGGAGCATATCCTTTACCAAGATTGCCCGAAATAGGCAAATCAAAATATGATTTAGTCGAAAACAAACAGAAGATCCCTGAAAGGATAAAAAAAATCATTTTCATAATGTTTTTTACATTTATTGTAGTCGTAGTTGATAGTTATCTTTTGGAGACGGTAATTTAGTTGTCATGCCATTGAATATAATCCTTTTATAACTGTTTTCAGTTGTACATGATATGTTCTGGTAATTACTGCTTTATCACCGGTTTTAAAGCCTGCTTTAACTGCATTACATTTCCCACATTTTGTATAAATACTTTTTGCCAGAAATAGATTTTCTTTTGTTAATGGATTAATTAAACATAGTATCTTTTTTTTGGACCGATGTTTTCTTTCTCTCAAAAGATAATTGCGTAAGAAATTCTTCATTTTTATAAAAGGCAGATTCAATGCTGGATGAACAGCCATTGATATTAAATTAATTATCGATTAAATCTTTAGAAATTCTATCATGTCTTTCTTATTAAAATGCCTGAAATTTTTTCGACTGCATTGTCTTCACTGCTTATCATTCGATGTAAATCAGAATTTCATTTTATCTTCAGGTTTGCCATTAACTTCTGAGTGAGTTTTGTTTAGCGATTCAAATAAGGGTCCCATTTCATTTGACTGCGCAAGCATTAATCAATTCAAGGTTTTTGCACATCATTAGAATTCCCGCCGAACCCAGTCTTCACTTTTAAAAGACCTGCATTAATCGCTACAACTATAGTACTCAAACTCATTAAAGCCGCACCCATTGCAGGGTTTAGCAATATGCCCTGGTTGTACAGTACTCCTGCCGCTAAAGGCAAGGCAACAACATTATATCCCGTTGCCCAAATTAAATTTTGAATCATTTTTCGATAAGTAGCTTTGCCAAACATAATCAACTTCACTACATCCTGGGGATTGCTATTTACCAGCACAATTCCTGCAGTTTCGGCTGCAATATCACTCCCGCTTCCGATAGCTATCCCAATATTTGCTTGTGCCAATGCAGGAGCATCATTTACTCCATCACCCGTCATGCCCACAAATTCCCCTTCACTCTGCAATTCTTTTATTTTTTCTAATTTCTGGTGTGGTAACACCTCGGCAAAAAAACCATCCATGCCCAATTTCCTACTTACACTTTCAGCCACCTGTTTATTATCACCGGTAAGCAAAATTGATCTGATGCCATTCTTTTTTAGTATCTCAATGGCTGCTGCTGACTCAGGACGCAATGCGTCAGACAAACTAATATAACCTACCAAAGCATTATCAACAATTATAAACACAACAGTTTCTGCAACATCGATTTTATAATTTGCCGGCAAAGCAATATTGACTTCTTTTAGGTAACCGGGGCTTACCACTTTTACTTGTTTGCCCTCTACCTGTGCTTCCACGCCTTTACCCGTTATTGCGTTGAAATTTTCAGTTGAAGGAATGTCCAGAGACAACTCTTTTGCTTTTTGTAAAATACCAGTAGCAATAGGGTGCTCAGATTTTTGTTCCAAAGCAGATGCGATACGGATCAATTCTTTTTCGGATAACTTACTTTGAAGTGAAACAATATTTGATACCGCGAACTTTCCTAATGTAAGAGTGCCCGTTTTATCAAACACGATCGTGGTGATCTTTCTGGAATTTTCAAATGCTGTCCTGTTCTTTATTAATAACCCGTTTTTTGCAGAGAGCGAGGTGGACCTTGCCACAACAAGTGGCACTGCTAACCCTAAGGCGTGCGGACAGCAAATAACAATTACCGTTACCATTCGCTCAATGGCAAATGCCAGGGTTTGATCATTGAAATACCAATAAATGAAAGTACTTATCCCTGCAAGAATTGCTATAGCTGTTAGCCATTGTGCAGCTTTATCGGCAAGCAATTGTGTGTTTGATTTTGAGTTCTGTGCATCCTGAACCAATTTGATTACCTGCGACAGGTAGGAATCTTTTGCAGCATGCGATACCTGCACTTTTAATGCTCCGTTTCCATTTAAGGAACCTGCAATTACTTTGGCCCCCTTAATTTTTTGCACCGGTTTAGATTCACCTGTCAACATACTTTCATACAAATAGCTCTCGCCATCAATAATAATTCCATCCGCTGCAATTTTTTCTCCTGGCTTGATAAGGATGATGTCAGTCTCTTTAAGTGTATCTGTTTTTACATCTTTAATATTTTCTCCATCCAGGAGGTGTGCTTCTGCTGGCATCAACTGTACCAATAATTCCAATTCCCGTGAGGCTCCCGCAATAGATTTCATTTCGATCCAATGTCCCCCCAGCATAACGAGTATCAATGTGGCCAGTTCCCAAAAGAAGTCCATCCCTACCAACCCAAATACAGTGGCTACACTATATAGATAAGCTACAGTAATCGCAAAACCAATCAATGTCATCATACCTGGTTTCCACTTCCTCATTTCATCCCACCAACCCTTTAAAAAAGGCCAGCCGCCGTAAAAAAACACAATACTGGAAATCGCAAATAATATGTAGTTAGAATTCCTGAATTGCCAATTAACTTTCAGCCATTGTTGAATCATTGGTGACAATAACACAATGGGTAACGTTAACGCCAACACTACAAAAAATCTTCTTTTGAAGTCAGCGATCATACCTGAGTGATCCGTCCCATGTGAGCCATGTTCTCCATCTCTCATTTTCATTGTAGCATGATCTATCTTCTTTTCACCAACCTTCTCGGTTTTGGCGTGACCCATTTTATTATGATCAGCTGCTGGAAATGCTTCTTCAATTTTATGATCTAAGGTGGGGGATGACACCTTTTCAGGTTTCGTAGTATGATGATCCATTTTGCTGTGATCCACTATTGCCTGGTCTTGCTTCGGAGGTTGGGGATCTAATTTTTCTTTATTATGATCTTCCATTTTTATGTAATTTTCGATTCAGGCTACTTGTGAATATTGATTAAAAAAAAGTTTGTTTTATTCCCAGACTTTCATTTGTTTTTTGAATCGATTTTTGTGCATCCTTTTCAATACCAGTCAAAGCCCTTATCGCATCTAAAGTTTCCGGGATAACGATAGCCTGGTTATCTACAAGGTAAGCATAGAACACTTCATCATCCACCACTCTGAGCATATCTTTCCACAATGCAACTTCATACATGTCGCCATAGGGACGGTTTAGTGCCAGCATTAATTCTTTTACAGTGTTATTTGCCGATAACCCGTCACTATATTCGATCATTGCTATCCTGGAAGAATTTTTGAAGGCATTCAAAACTTCTTCCTTAGATGCTCTGTGCGTAAGTTGCACATTCCAGTAATGCAAATGACTCAAAGTTTCAGGCACTTTAACTGCAGCTGTAATTACATTGAAAGTGGGGTCAACAGATTGCGCATCTGGTCCCTGGTGACTGGGAATATCTTCTTCCGGGACCAGGGTATTGATTATCCCGGTTAGATGACTTTCCCAAGGGTCGGTGGCCCGGCGAAGTAAAGTGCCTCTTGCCTTTACAAGCAAACCTGCATTTTTTAGTGCCGTTAGTGTTCTTACAATAGACGTAGTATTACATGAAACTACTCTCGTCGAATCCCGGTCTAATGCAGATGAATAGTTGTTTTCTGCACTGAAAGAATGACCTGTAATCTCATGCTTTTCACCTCCCTGTAAAATGAATTTTTTTCCAACCTTTTTATATTGGTCAATATTCCGGGCTGCAATTTTTTTGGGGGTGCAATCAACAATAATATCTGAAGTAGCAAGCAGTTCATTCAAGGTGCCCTTTGTACCTATCCCTGCTTCCGTCATCTTGATGTTGAAATTTTCATCAGAAGCAAAAACAGCGTAGTTTTTTATCAGAGCCATCTTAATCCGCCAGTCTGTAACCACATCACATACACCTGCTAATTCCATATCATCCTGCAGAGATATTGCATCAGCAACACGTTTTCCAATTATGCCATATCCGTTTACTCCAACTTTAATTTTCATAACTTTAATTTAGACTGTTTATATACTATGCAGCGTTGATATTATTATCTTTTCATAAGCTATCTCTTTCAATATTTTGCAGTATGAAATCTACTCGTTCATTTGGCGGAAGCACGGGGACTTTAATAATTGGAAACCTCAAGGACTCATAAACTTCAACAAGTAAAGAATGAATTTTTTTCTGAGCCACCAAATCCTCATTTCGTGCAAAATCAAATACCATTTGGGAAAAATAATCAAGGGTGTAGATATTTTTTTGAGATGGTGCGCAATGCCTCAGTCAACTTTATATTTTTCGAAAGATTTAGGAAACGATAATAAGCTGGCTCATCTGAAATAGCATCTTTCTAAATTTTAAGTGCATCCGCGAAAATTTTTAATTTATCTGGAATTTTATCTGGAGGCAGAACGAAATCAATACAGCCTGAAGCCAGAGCACTAAGCGGCATCAAGTCAACTTCCGCAGATTTGTCTTGAATAAATGTTTTTCCTCCATGTGCTTTGATGTGTTTGCAACCCTCGGTACCGTCGCCGCCATACCCTGAAAGAACGATGCCGACTGCACGGACACCCACTGCTTCGGCTAATGAAGTAAAAAATACATCTATTTGCTTGTGCCCAAAGGAGCGGGGAGAGATAACTTTAAAGGTGTAATTTTCAATAAGAAGATCTGAATCCGGAGGAATTACGTAAACATAATTCGCAAGGATCGGCATCGCCATAAAAGCCACCATTACCGTCATTTTTGTATGACGTGATAGAATTTTAGCTAACAGACTATGGGCGGTGGGGTTCATGTGAGATATAATAACAAAAGCCAAACCTGTATTAGACGGCATTGCATCCAGAAGAGCCTTATAAGCATTAAGTGCACCGGCTGATCCACCAATGCCAACAATAAGTTTAGGAAGTAATCCACCTTTATCTATGGCAGGTTTCTTGTCTTTTTTTTTCACTAAACAACTTTATCTTGTTTGACTAATTTTCGACTTTCAATAACATTTTTACCAATCTTCTTTTCCTTATTGGCGATCCCTGTAGATTCACTGTCCATTGGCATTAATTTAATTCCATCATCACTTAAGATCAATTTATGGACATCACTGTCGTGACCTGTACCCCGGGATTTAACAATGAAAAGTCCGCGAATGCGTTTTTTACTTACATCTTCTTCTAATTCTCTCACTACTATCCAGGTGTCGATTAAAGAGGACACGCCGATTTCTCCGCTCGTATCATTTTGAGCAGCAGAAGAAACAAGACTTGTAAAAAAGCTGGTGATGCCATTTGATTTTAAAAGATCAATCATGCGGGTAATCATTGATCGGATTTCACGCTGGTCACCCTCTCCAATAAGACTTGTCAAGGGATCTATGACAACTGCTTTTGGTTTAAATTCTGCAATGAGTTTATATAAATCGAGTAAATGCATCTCTAAACCAAAAAACGAAGGCCTCGTAGACACGATCTTTAAGAGTCCTTTTTTTATCATTGGTTCAAAATGAATACCTATAGAACTCATATTTTGGATGAGTTGGCCGGACGATTCTTCATAAGATAAGAAAAGACAGCGTTCTCCACGTTTACAACTTGCTATTGCGAATGCAGCAGCTAAGCTTGTTTTTCCGGTGCCTGCAGTACCGGAAGCAAGTACAGTACTGCCTTTGGTATAACCTGGTTTACCTCCCCTGAACATTTTGTCTAACGACGGAATTCCTGTCGAAACTTTTTGAGCTGTACCTGGTTGATCAAGCCCGGCCGAAGTGATGGGAATTACTGAAAGTCCATTTTTGTCAATTACAAAAGGATATTCGTTTGTTCCATGTTTTGAACCACGGTATTTAACTATTCGGATTCTGCGGATGGCAATTTGTTCATTAACCCTGTTATCCAGTAAAATGATGCAATCGGAAATGTATTGCTCCAGGCCATGACGAGTATAGGTTTCTTGTACCGGCTCTCCGGTAACAATTGCAGTTACTTGTTTTTCTTTAAGCCACCTGAAAAGTCTTTTTATCTCTAAGCGAAGAATGCCCACATCGGTGATGCCAGCAAAAATAGATTCAATAGAATCTAAAACAACTCGTTTGGCGCCAATGCTATCAATGGCGTGTTCCAAACGAACGAATAGCCCTTCCAG
>JANPJC010000232.1:0-20917 GCA_031425315.1 Chitinophagales bacterium | reverse complement strand
GCCAGGTTTACCAATACCGGAACGGCACATACCAGTTCAATTTATCGTTGGACATTTGGCACCGGCGACAGCAAAGACAGTTCAAGAAATAAAAATCCTGAGTTTACTTTTACCAAACCAGGAAAATATGCGGTACGATTGAATATTGAAAGTCCCGGTGGATGCAACGCGTTTTATACTGATACCGTGCAGGTTTCAGATAAACCGGTCATGACAATCAGTGGACCAGCAGAGATATGTGCGGGCAGTGAAGTCAATTTCACGGGATCGGCTGATCTGTCGGATATTCTCAGCTGGAAATGGGATTTTGGAAATGGTAACACAGCATCCTCATCTTCTCCGCCAGCGCAATGGTATACAAATCCGGGTACATATTCAATTCAATTAAGCGGAGCCGTCAATAGTGTCTGCAGCGACACTGTAATAAAAACATTTATTGTGAGGCCAAAACCGGTTATCGAACTGAATACCAGGGAATCAAAAATATGCCAGGGGGAAATAGTACAACTCGTTGCTGGCGGCGGAGTACTATTTGAATGGTCACCTGCGGCAGGATTAAATAATCCAAAAAGTTCTTTCCCACTCGCAACGCCTTTGCAGGATATAAAGTATACACTGAAAGTCGCCAATGAGTTCGGTTGTACAAATAATGATTCAGTTGATATTAAAGTGTCGCAGCCGATTACAGTAGTAACAACAACAGATACAACCATTTGCGAAGGTGCTGCGGTACAGCTGACTGCATCAGGAGCCACAACATATAAATGGAGCCCCGAGTACAGCATGAATCAGCCTCATTCACCGTCCACAATCGCGAAGCCGGATACAACAACGACCTACACAGTGATCGGTTATGGAAATGATTTATGTTTCACAGACATAAAACAGCTAACCGTAACAGTTATTCCGCTGCCGAAGCTGTTATCTCCAAAAGTAATTGAGGCTTCTGCAGGATTAACGATACCGCTTACCATTAAAACAAGTGCTGATGTAAACCAGTACAGCTGGTCGCCATCTACATATTTGAACTGTGCCAATTGCCAGCTGCCATTGAGCACGCCGTCAAAAGGAATTACTTATAACCTTACGGTGAGCAATGCATTTGGATGTAAAGCATCCGATACTCTGAGGGTGAGCCTTGTTTGTTCTGATGCAGATGTGTTTTTACCGAACACCTTTACACCCAATGGCGACGGCGCCAACGATATCTTCTATCCAAGAGGAAAAGGCATCCGCACCGTGAAGTTTATCCGCATCTTTAATCGTTGGGGAGAACTGGTATTCGAGAAAAAAGATTTCAATATCGACGATCGCAGTGCCGGATGGGATGGCATTTACAAAGGCGCGAAACAAACTTCGGGAGTGTACGTGTACACTTCGCAGATGGTTTGTGATAATGGGCAGTTGATAGAAAAGAAGGGAAGCGTGATGATTATGAGGTGAGCGGGTTGCAGGTTGCGGGTTGAACAGCCGTTGCCATCGTGAATCGTGAATCGTCAATCGTGAATCGAAACAGCCCCCAAGTAAGAGAATGAGTCAATGGGTGAATTACAGACAAGTAGAGAGTAAGAGAAAATCAGAGGTGAATGTTAAACCTGGAACTTAAACCATTTATCCTGTATTGGCTGTTTCTTTGTGTACTTTGTGGTTCTTTGTGGCCCTCTATGTAACAAACTGCAGCATTCAATTATGACCTATATGTATGCTAGAGTTTGGACACAGAGGGCCACAGAGGGACAAAGAGCACAGAGGAACAGGCGTTCGCTCATTCACCCAGCGCCAAAGCGTACTTACGAATCTTACCCAACAACGCTTCACTCACATTCACCACAGGCAAACGCGCATGAACACCGCAAATACCGAGTTCATTCATATAGGCTTTTACGCCCGCAGGACTTCCCTCTGAAAACAATGTCGGAATAATATCGTAGAGCTGATAATGCAATGGTCTTGCGGAAACAAAATCACCTGCCAGGCAATAGCGCACCATGTCGCTGAAAATTTTCGGGTAGGCATTGGCGACAACCGAGATCACACCAATGGCGCCAGCCGCGATCATCGGCAATGCAATACCGTCGTCGCCACTGATCACTTCAAATCCGGCAGGTTTGTATTTGATGATCTGCATGATCTGTTCAAAATTGCCTGATGCTTCCTTGGTGGCAAAAACATTTTTACAATCGGCTGCAATGCGCAATGTGGTTTCGGCACTTACATTCATCCCGGTTCGACCGGGAACATTGTACAGGATCACCGGTTTGGTGGAATGTTCGCTGATGGCTTTATAATGCTGATACAATCCTTCCTGGCTGGGCTTGTTATAATATGGACTGACCGACAATACGGCGCTATAACCCTCAAGGTTAACCGATTTCAAATCACTGATCACTGCGCGGGTATCATTACCACCGATGCCGGCGATGAGCGGAAGTCTTTCGTTGTTGGCTTCAGCTACATAGGCAAATACCTGCTGCTTCTCTTCCTTACTCAGCGTTGCACTCTCGCCTGTTGTGCCGAGCACCACGAGGTATTCCACTCCCCCAACGGCAAGGAAATGAATGAGTTTTTGCAATGAAGGAAAATCAATCTGTCCAGCTGCATCGAAAGGTGTAACGATAGCTACGCCTGTTCCACGAAAAGAATGTTGCATATGTTGTAAGGGAAAAATGAAAAATAGGAAAAATTTACACGCCTGCGGGATTTTCTTCCCAGAAGCCCATGCGGCTGAACTTCTCGATCCGTTCTTCGACCCGCTTCGCAGGATCGATCTTTTTGAGTTCGGCGATCACGGGAATGAGATGCTTTTTTAACAGTGCCGCGGCTTCATAATAATCCCAGTGCGCGCCACCGAGTGGCTCAGGGATGATTCCGTCGACCAGTTTGAACTTCAGCATATGTTCGGGCGTAAGCTTGAGTTCGTCGGCAGCTTTTTCCTTCATATCCCAGCTGCGCCACAAAATAGAGCTGCAGCTTTCGGGAGAGATAACAGTGTACCAGGTATTTTCCATCATGAATACGCGGTCGCCCACGCCGATGCCGAGTGCGCCACCGCTGGCGCCTTCGCCGATGATGACAACAATGACCGGCACTTTGAGCTGCATCATTTCATAGATGTTGCGGGCGATGGCTTCCCCCTGTCCGCGTTCCTCTGCCTCTATGCCGGGGAATGCGCCGGGTGTATCGATTAACGTAATAACAGGTTTGTTGAATTTTTCTGCCAGCTTCATCAATCGCAATGCCTTACGATAGCCTTCAGGATTCGCCATACCGAAATTGCGCAGCTGGCGCATTTTGGTATTGATCCCCTTCTGCTGACCAATGATCATTACCGTTTGTCCGTCGAGTTGCGCAAAGCCGCCAACTATTGCTTTATCATCTTTAAAATTGCGGTCGCCGTGGAGCTCTACGAAGTTGGTACACATTTTATTGATGTACGACAAAGTATAGGGCCTGTCGGGGTGACGGCTCAATTGTACTTTCTGCCAGCTTGAGAGATGATCAGTGATTTCTCTTTTCTTGCCAACGATTCTTTCTTCCAGTTCCTTAATGGAATCGGACAGATCCAGTTTATTTTTCTCTGAGGTGATTTTCAGTTGTTCGATCTGGTCGTACAGTTCCTTTACGGGCTTTTCGAATTCGAGAAACTGTCGATTGGCGAGTTCGGGCATATACTGATTTTGAACCGGGGGTTGTGCCGGTTATTGTAAAGGTAAGGGTTGAGTAATTTTTGAACAATTTTGTTGGGTGGAATTTAAAAACCGCTATCTTTGCCGTCCTGAAAATTAGGATCGGTAGTTCAGTTGGTTAGAATGCCGCCCTGTCACGGCGGAGGTCGCGGGTTCGAGTCCCGTCCGGTCCGCGAAAGCCCTTCTAGAAATAGAGGGGCTTTTGATTTTCAAAGAATTATAGATCAATAATGTCTATAATTTCCCTTATTTGCCCATCCGAACGTTTTACCAATTTTACACCAGATGTTTTACCATTTGGTGTACATCTGGAGAATGGCATTTTCGATATAACCCATAAAAGAAATACTTTAAGATGGATGTTGAGTATCTCGCTTGCTTCGAGTACATCCACTTGTAAAAACTCGCAAAACTTTTTCAAATACTTAAACTACACTTCGAAAATGATCCACTTGATATCAACTAAGAATATAACTTTCTACCATATCCGAGTACTTATACCTTTGACTATATCAGTTTCAAATTCTCTGTCAAGAAATCTAATTATCGATTTTGCTGCCGCCACTTCAGGATATTTTTCTGACTGTCTCATTAGCCCACTATAACTTGCAAAACGATAAAAATCACTTCCTGCTATTTCAAAAATCACCTCTGCGTCATCTGTGGCAAAATCATAGCCCGTTAGATTATGACAATCTTTTAACAAGAAAAGATTTTTTTGGGCAAGTGAATCGAGGAGACTATTAATCTTTATTTCAGCTGTGCAATTTCGCTTTATTTGCCAATTGTTTTTCAATTCACCCTTTTTAGTTACTTCCCGAATATGCTTATATATTTGGCACTGCCATTCCTGATCATACTTCAAAACAAATACATCAGTTGTATCCACAATACTGGGATACCAGATACGAAGCTCAAAACTGTCCACACCACTTGAAATATCTTTGAGAACACCGTAATTTGTAATTTCCTGGATATATAGAAAAGCTGAACCTAATCCGCCTGTTCTTGTTTTATAGATATCCTGGTGAAATCCACAACAATTTGCTTTCTGCATTTCAAGATTAAACTGACTATTTTTTTCATGATTGCAACTTAAACAAGAAATGCTAATAATGAATAAAAATAAAACGCTTGCCGTCATTTCTTTAAACATAGAATATAGTTGTTTAGTCGTGCTCAAACCATGGTTTAGGATTATATATCTCCGGCTCTAGTTCCCATTTTAACGGACGAGCATTACGTCCATACTCTTCAACTTTTTCATCATGCCAAAATCCCCACCCAAGTACCTGCGAGCCAATGTTCGAACCACTCCTCCATACTTTTAGCTGCCCTTTCGGATTTGCTAAATAATGATCAATATCCCCATTTTCCCTGATGTTTCTTATATCAAGTATTCCTTTTTTTTGATATTGAGTTTTGTCATCGGGGTCCCCAGAAAAATAGTTGTCGCTTTCTTTACCCCACTTTCCATGTGAATGAATAAATCCAACAATTTTAAACTCTTCTCCTAAAGCCTTCTCTGTTGTTTCTCTATTAAAAGGGGAATTATGTTCTCTAAAAGAAATATCTCTAAAATTTACTGGTGCGGTAAAATTGAATTCTTTTTTAGTTCCATCTTTCGTTTTCTTGTTCACCCTGTATATAAATGAAAATACTTCATATCCTGCTTGGACCGAGAAACTGCCCCAAAGTAACGTCCATGCAACCGCGGCTGCATCTTTATTTGTGTAATTACTCAAAACATTATCCGATTTTATTCGAAAATATCCGAATGATGTCTGATAGGATCAATAAACCGATAACGCATACTTACATTCGTTTTATAGTTGATCATTGTTGTAGTTAATTCCAGCTCACCGTCAGGGTTATTTCATTGGCGGCTCTGGTACGCAGAATACCAACGCGACACCCCCTTTTTGGGTATTTATGGATAAAAATATAGGTATCCTTCACCTTTCTCAGGAATTCAAATACAATAGCCGGTCTCGCCTCAGGCGAGACGGTGAGAGCGGGAGAGAATACACGGGAAGAAAGACAAATGCAAGTTCTTCCCGTTTACTTTCCGTCCTTTCCGTCTCCCCGGCAAAAATTGCATGGAACAGGCAAAGCAACCTGGTATTCGCCCGGTTGATTCCATAGAGATGAGCCCGGGATTCTATTATTCCTATATTTGAAACAGCAAATGTTGAAACTGGAATACTTAGCGCAAACTACATAGCTGGTAAAAAATAAAACTCATTGTTAAGCAGCAGCATACATGACTAAAAAACGAATTTTTTTTACGGGAGGATCTGGAAAGGCAGGAAAGCATGTGATACCTTACCTTCTCGGCCAGGGACACAGAGTAATGAATGTAGACCTGAAACCTTTAAATTATCCAGGAGTGGATAACCTGGTAGCGGATATTACGGACTCCGGACAAATGTTTAATGCCATGAGTTCCTATGCAGGGTTAGATGAGTTGGAACCAGGTAATGGCGTACCCCGTTTTGATACGATTGTACATTTTGCTGCTGTACCAAGGATCTTAATCAAACCGGATAATGAAACTTTTCGGGTCAACACTATCGGCACATACAATGTGATAGAAGCAGCGGTGAAGCTTGGCATTAAAAAGATAATAATTGCCTCGTCTGAAACAACTTATGGCATCTGCTTTTCAGACGGCAAAACCGACCCCAAAGCCCTGCCTTTGGAGGAAGACTATGAAGTTGATCCTATGGATAGCTATGGATTGTCGAAGGTGGTGAATGAGCAAACGGCACGTAGCTTTCAGCGTCGGTCTGGCTTTGATATTTATGCCCTTCGTATTGGGAATGTGATTGAGCCGCACGAATACGCTGAATTGTTTCCGCATTATTTCAAAAACCCGGAACTGCGTCGCCGAAATGCGTTCTGTTATATTGATGCACGTGACCTGGGACAGATTGTAGATTTATGTTTGAAAAAAGATGGGCTTGGTTACCAGGTTTTCAATGCAGGAAATGATCACAACGGTGCAATTATTCCCAGCAAAGCATTGGCCGAACAGTTTTTTCCTGGTGTGCCCATTATCCGTGAATTGGAGGAACATGAAGCACTGTTTTCCAATCGCAAAATCCGAGAGGTTTTGGGGTTTAGAGAACAACATAATTGGCAGCAATACGTGAAAGGGTATTGATTGCTGGATTCACAGCCAATTGTCAGAATTTGGATTCACGGGATTAACAGATTATCGGATTAAAAGGCAGGCATAGCACGGAAGAATACATAGGCTTTTCTTCCCGTATACTTACCGTCCTTTCCGTCTCCCCGGCAATAATTTTTTTGCCGGAAAGGCGGTAAAAGCGGGAAAAAATACACGGGAAGAATACAATTATTTCTCAGCCAGCAATTCCATCAACCTGTAATTGATATAATAGATTGTTCTGCCTATTTTCTGAGGTTTCAGCAGATAAGCATCCGTCAATTTCTTTAACCATAAAGAAGCGGTTTGCCGGTGAGCGATTGCTCTTTTTTCAAGCAGTTCAATTTTTAAATAAGGCATTGCAAACATCAACTGCAGCAGTTCATGGCTGTAAGATGATCCCAACGTTTTTTTCATCTGCTTTTCATAATCTTCTTTCAGCAAAAGCATGGCCCTTATTTTTTTTGTGGTGAGCTGTGCTGTTTCGATCAGTGCAGTCAGTATATACATCACCCAATCCTGCCAGTTTTGCTGTTCGGTTACCCCGCGTAATAACTGGTAGTATTCCGTTTTATATTTTACGATATAGGAGCTTAGGTGCAGCACAGGCTGCGTCAGCAACCCTTGCTGCACCAGGTAAAGCGCATTGACAATCCTGCCTGTCCGTCCATTGCCATCTGCAAAAGGGTGAATGGCTTCAAACTGGTAATGAATAAAAGCCATCTTAATCAGCGGATCCAAAGGTGAGCTGTCCGGGTCATTGATAAATTGTTCCAGGGCAGCCAGCTTTTCCCTCAGCACCTCTTCGCAGCAGGGAGGTGTGTACATGACTTCCCCGTTAACAGCATTTTTCAAAGCTGTTCCGGGAGTAGTTCTGATGCCTGATTTATTTTGTTTGATGGTTTGTACAATTTCGACCATTGTATTGGTGAGCAGTAGGTTCTGTTGATTGGTCATTTTCTCCAGTCCAACATACAGGGCTTCCCGGTAGCTGAATACTTCTTTAGCGGCATGACTCGCAGTCCCTTCTTCACTGGCAGCTTTGTATAGTTCGTCCTGGGTAGTAACGATATTTTCAATTGCTGAGCTGTCTTTACTTTCCTGGAGCACTATGGTGTTGATCAGCAGCTGAGGGTCAGGCAGCGATGCGCAGAGACCATTTAATTCCCCCAGGTAACGTGCGGCCCTGGTGAGATGCCGCAATATTTCCGGCGACTCGGCGAAGTTCTGTGGCGGCAGATCGGGCAAGTCATTATATGGAGTAAACTTGTTATAAGTCATGATGGTGAAAATTGAATACATTTTCAACATAAAGCTGAAATCAGCCTATGTTGTTCGACATGAACAAAGTTTCATGGTGAAAATAAAGATTATTTTCGACATCAAGAATTATTGATGTCGAATGGATGGAGATCGGGAGGCTTAGATGGTGGAAAATCGGGAAAATTTCGACATATAGCCAATAAATGCCGGAATTCGAAACAATCGGAGCGCAAATGAACCGAAATTGGGGCCTGTTTGACCAGAAAACAAAATTATGGGCAACATCCTTACTGCCTCATGCCATTGCGGGTACGAAACCGATCACATCTTTTACGGTGCGGGATTCGCATCGTTTGAAAACAACTATTTCCCGATCCCCGGGTACTGCAAAAGCTGCTCAATCGCGTTTGAAATCGTTCCTGAACAGCAGAAGGATAAGTGTCCGACATGTAAAAAGAAAGCCGAACAATATCAACTGGACGGGGGTGAAGGAGCTGATCCAAATAAGCAATCAGCTGCCAGGGAATTCTGGCGGCGGAAATATTATTGTCCCAAATGCGGAAAGCATACGCTGAAATTTAATAGATGTGGTATGTGGGATTGAGGGGAATAAAGGAGCATCTTCAGCAAACTTATGACCTATTTGTTAGCATTCTCTGCATAAACCTAACATGTTGTAGTCAGTACAGTCTTTTTCGTTAGCATTCTCCGTATAAACCTAACAGAAAGTAAAAATTACACGTTGTTTCTGTCGGTCAGAAAGAGAGCTGTAAAAAGTTTCAAATGTCAGTGCATCAAATTCAGCAGGTTTGGAAAGCAATAAAAGATCTCACCTGATTCAGATCAACTTTATCGCAAATCGAATGCTTATTTGAAATAGTTGGCTACCATCCCAGCCCATTTATTCTCGTTTTCAATAATTCCAATTCCATGATCAATTGTTCAAAGGAAGGCGGGTGCTGCTCGTATATCATTTGTTCCACCATCTTATTGTAATCAACTTTCCATTCCGCAGAAACCATTTGCGGCGGAATTGGGTTGATAAACTGAGGACGGTGAAAATCATAATCTATGCCTGCGACAGTATTGAATTGCCTCCGGTGTTCAACTATTGTTTCATACAAATCCCTTGTGACAAATGCTTTTTCTGCAAAGTCGGTACTAGATAGTTTTACAACATCATACAAATGCCGGCTCAGGCGATCCCCTTTTCTTATTCGCTCCGTCGGCCGCTGAAATTCTTCATGCAGCAGAAATATCTTTTCAAGAAAAGTGCGTTCAGGGTTGACCGTTGGTATTGTTACCTGTGGCGCTGAAAAATCTTTCCCACTATACATTTCATCAACAAGTGATCCGAATGTTTGCATACTGCTAGGCTCCATTAGGGAACGACAACTGAATTCAAGTTTCACTCTGGGTTGAAGGTATTCAGGAGAACCGGTGATAGCAGAATAATAAACAAGAATGGAACGGTCTCTGTCACTATTATCTCCATACTCCAATTCAACTGTTACTGAATTCAAACCTCTTTGCTCAACACTGGTTTTTAACTGTTTCAGAAAGCTCTCCTCAATATACACACCTGCTTTTTTGCGGAGACTTCCAATCTGACTTTTAGATAAAGATCCGGCGTAGTTGAAAAAATTTCTGTCAATCGCCAGGTCTACATCTTCGGAAAAACGCTCAATCAGTTTCCAACCCTTGCTTAAAGAAGTCCCACCTTTAAAAACAAGATGTTTTGACAATTCCGTTTCAAAAACCATATCCAATACCTGAACGACCCACCAATCTTTTTCCACTGCAGACGGGGTCATTCCGTTAGCTTCCCCTACCTGTCGGAATATATCAATTCTTTCTGACTCACTGATGCTATTGAAATTTATTTTACTCATACAAGGGCCTTTCTCATGATCTTCTGAATCCAAACGGGTGCGAGTGAAATATCATGTTTCAGATCATCCGGCTTTTCCTTTCTGAGCAGGTTTAGAATTTTCTCTTGAACTTCCTGATCGAGTTTTCCATTGCCTATTTCTTTAAGCGCCTGTATCGCAAGCCTGCTGATCTTACCTTTTATTCTGAGGTTTCTTGGTGTTGTTTTCTTAAACTTAATTGTACGCTTGCCAATTTTAATAACTCTTGGCGAGCCGTCGGTAAGTAACACAATCTTCATGGGAACCTGTGTACTTAACCCAAGTGCATTGAGTGCATAAGATCCTGTTGGTAATGTACGTGCCCGATCCCGCCGGGCTATGCCTTCAACCAACTCTTCAGTTGAGGGAAGTACCTGACCGATGTATTCATTTATTTTCGGACGAACGTATATCCCCTGAGCAACCCTTACAACCAAATTTTTATCAGACAGGCGCTGCAATGCTTTTCTGATGGCTTCTGATGAACCAATGTCATTGAAGTCTTCAGGAAATACCACTTTACCGGCCGGCTTTCTTTTGATCGCCTGTAGTATTTTTGACTCAATACTTTCCATTAAATCAGTTATATTTTGTCACAAATATAGCAAATTATTGTGACACATGTCGCGCTAAAATGTCACAAATATCAGACAGATTTGTGACAAATAGAATTCCCTTTTATGAATTCTCTTAATAAGAGCTAAAGGACTTTGGAGAATCAACTTTTGCCCCAAATGCAGAAATCATACACTGAAATTTTACAGATGTGGCGTATGGGCAATGTCATTAAGTTAAGCGAATATCATATTAAAGGCATAGCCGGGAAGACGAAAAGGACGGTAAAAAATACACGGGAAGAGTTCCCTTCCCGTGTATTTTTTACCGTTTTTACCGCCTTACCGGCGTGTATTATTTGGATTCGCTTAACTTAATGACATTGGGCGTATGGGACTGATCAGTACAAATAATCGTCCCATCGACGGTTCCGCCATTTATACCGGTTCTGCACAGCAGTTTCTAAAAAATTTCCCCGTTTAAGGAGATAATTCATGAAATCATCGACCATGGTCAGGTGTTCGTTTACCTCATCATAAAAGTGCAGTTCCAGACTTGACACCGTGGTCCTGTCATTATGAATGCGAAATTGCAGTTCGGCTTCCAGTTCTTCAGTTTTGACAGTGATGGTTGCCAACCCATTCAGATACCTTATCCAGCTATTGTTATATCCCAGCTTCTCTATGTCATCAATATTTTTAATTCTAAACAGTTCAATAAATTCTTCCGGCAAATCATATTCAGTATATATGCTAAGCGCTATAGGATCTTCCCCATAAGCCATCAAATCAAATTCAGTCCAAATCTGATTTCCCTTCTCATGCATCCTCATCTGCATACCTGTGGCGTTTTGATACCGATTACCTTTTTGATTAAACCAGAATTTTAATTCATCTGGAGTGATATTGACCATAAATCTATTTGGATTAAAGCTGAATTTAACGAGATGCAATTTTACACATCATCTGAAACATGAAATAAATTTATAGAATTATCTATTTTAGCCGCATCAGCTGGATGGGCGTGAAATCTAAATGTATTTTTACCGATTTTTCATTCCCGTTCCTCCCGTCTTCCCGGCAATGCCTTTCAAACATGCTCCTTAACTAAACGACATTGTTCAGGACTACCCTTCTGATTGAATACCAAGATCTTTCAATAAACGTATCGCTGCATTATGGCCGGCACAACCAATTACCGAGCCGGCAGGATGAGTGCCGGCACTCGCCGAATACACCCCCTGCACAGGTGTTGCATATGGCAGGCGGTCAGAAAAACCAAAAGTATTGTCGACATGATGGATATGCCCAAGCGTTATACCAAAATGACTTTCAATTTTCTTCGGATGAAGCGGAAATGTGTCAACAACAAGATCACTTGTACCAGGCGCAAAACGATCGCAAATAGAAAGGAGCTGCTTCACATACCGTTCTTCTTCCGCCTCCCAGGTTGTACCCTTTAGTTCGTATGGAACCCATTGAACAAACAATGCTGAATTGTGGTGTCCTTCTGCATCACGTAGTGATGAATCTACCGTTGTATGTATGTACCATTCTATTGTTGGGAAAGAATATAGTTTTCCTTCGCGAACAGCATCAAATCCTTCCTTTAGCGTTTGCATCACATCCTTTTCGTCAGGTAAAAGATGGATGGTGGAACCATATTGCCCACGATCTTCCGGAAGACAGGTAAATTTCGGAAGCCCCTTTAATGCCAGGTTAACTTTAAAGGTGGAGCCAGGACGTTTATAATTTTCAATCCTTGAATTATATGACGCAGGTAAATGATCTGTTCCGATCAATGATTGAAGCCGGAAGGGGTCAGCATTCACCACTACAGCTTTTGCCTTGACCTGGGATCCGTCAACCAAAGTTACACCGGTAGCAACCCCGCCCTGAACATCTATGGCGCTCACTTTTTTTCCGGTAATGATCTCCGCTCCTGCCGAACGGGCCGTATCTGACAATGTCCTGGTGATCGTACCCATACCTCCTTTTACAATCATCCAGGTGCCATCGCTTCCCGGGAGACGGCACATATTGTGGACGAGGAAATTCATACCTGAGCCTGGCGTGTCCCAACTTCCAAAAAGACCTGAAAAACCATCGGTTACCGCATACATAGCCTTAATGAGGTCGCTCTTAAATCCAAAACGGTCGATATATTCACCGACAGGCTTCCTGCACAGATCAATAAATACCTGCCTGAGTTCAGGGCGAATATAACGATCGGCTGTTTCTTCTATACTGTAGGGTTCCTCCAGCCAGGTAGGTGCGATGTCATCCCTGATCTTTTCAATTTCTTCCGTTAGCATCTTGTTGGCCAACCAGTCATCTTCAGAAAAAAAAGAAATAAACTGGTCTTTCATTGCATTAGCGTCAGAGCCAAAAAGAAGATATCGTTTTCCGGTGGTAGGCAGAAAATAATGTGGATCCCGTCGAAGTAACGGAAATTCAACTCCGAGTGTTTTTATTAGTTCCGGCGGCATTACTCCAAGCAGGTAAGCGCCGGTACTGGTGCCGAGGGACGGCACTTTTGTAAATGGGAATTCTGTTTTGGCAGCACCACCAACCATATCCTTCTCTTCAAGAACCATCACTTTTAAGCCCGCACGGGCAAGCAATATCGCTGATACAAGGCCGTTATGTCCTGCTCCTACAATGATGACATCGACAGTTTTCTCCATTAGATTATTATTACGCTCTTTTAACAATTTCCGACACTAAACCGACCGAAGCTAAAAAAAAATTGCTGAAAAAATCAATCGAATGAACAACTTTGCCGTTGCCTCATTTCCCTGAAGGCGCATCTTCGGCAAACAGCAGGTATGGTTTTGCGTTTCTTGTTGGTCGATCGGTATCGAAAAGATATAAACTAGGTTTTAATACCGTTTTTAAAATAACAACTATAATGGTATTGTAATAAATTTTGCCTTTAGCCGTGTAAAGACTGCGTACCATTTTGCAATCACCGGCACTTGACGTGAGCATCTACAACAGGGATGCGTACTCCATAAAACAGCTGGAAGAACATGGAATTTAGTATTGAATTTCCCGTGGTCGAGCCAGGGAATAAAAACGTCGCAGCCAGACATACACTAAATTCCATCCATCGCCGGTGTTTCCAGGGAGAACTTCAAAGTGTTTTGAAACTGAAAAATGTCAATAGAAGAACGTTGGCTCATTTTCAGCGCAAAGTGAGGGGACAATATTGTTTGACAACGATGGTGTGCCGCAGCTTCTACAACCAAGTTTAAGGATATAGGTTGTAGCAAGGTTGAGCAGGCAAACTCCACTCTACATTCACTTACTTTATCAGGGAGCCAATTTTAAGACTCTTTAAGACTTTCGTCTTTTTCTTAATGCCATTTCATGTTTCATGAATCCGTTCGCAAGAACCAGGCTAATTTCCGACTCATCTAATAACTTTGTTTTCAACCAACGGCCTAGTTTGAACATGAGCTGGATTTCTTCCGAGCTGTAATGCCATCTTAATGAATTACAAGTGCTACAACAAGGCAAATAATTCTTTTCATCATGTATTCCTCCGGTAATATGTGACCTAACATGATCAGCATGAAATTTATTTGCAACCAGGTCCACACCACAAACATGACAACGCGAATCTGTTTTTGAAAGAATCACCGTGCGTTGTTTTTTAGTCAATCCAGAACGTGATATTCCTTTAACTTTATTTATTCTGCGTCTTTTTTTAAGACTTACTATCAATTTGGGCAGGCCTTTGCCAGTTTTAATGCTACGGAGAAACTGCAATTCTTTTGGTGCTGGCATGATTGATAATTTATTTTGAAAATTAAAACATTGATTTTTAAGACAGGACAGTGCAAAAACAAAGTGTAGTATTTCTTAACCATCATATACACCAGCATTCCACCATCATCGGTGTTAGACAATGCGTGAAATGTGTCTCCTTCAACCTAAGCTTTCCTTTTTCCATCCACATCACCAAAATGTCTTCACCCCTATCCACTCAAAGACAATGGAAATCTGGCATGCTTAATTGACCGTATTTCTTTTGCTCTTTCAAAATAATCGTAAGCCATGAGGTGGAGGTGCGAAGTTTTGGATACTGCTAATGGAAATTCACACGTAACTTCAAGAAATAATCTCAACTAGCCTATTTGCAATTACTCGCCAATCAGCATCCAGGTTTACAGTCCTAATCTCGACACCATGATTACGATGCTTATATTTCAGATCGAATTCCTTTTCAATTGTGGGATACAATAAAATACCTCTCGCATTTAATGTTTTGGGCAGTTCTATTTTTTCCTGATTTAATAGATAACTGTACAGCTGATACAAATTATTCGATCTTATCCTTTCCTTTTCATAGTTCACCACCATAGTCTCCTGGTAATACTTTGCATCTATAATGATTTTCTCATCATCATTTTCGAGTGTAATATCAGTCTTCATTTGTGGTAAAAATTTATGCGTATCTGAATCAGAACTATCAAACTGCCAATAAATAGTTTCACGATCGACCTTTGGAAATTTTCTTTGCTCCAAGCGATAAAAATTTCTGATAAAACTTTCAAATAGCTGATTCATTTTCCGCTCATCTCGGGTGAAGTCCGCAAAGACATACTCCCCAGGACGTTCGGATGGCAGCGTACTTTCATAAATAATCTGGCAGACATTCATTACGAACCCATAGAAACGGTTGTTACGATTAAGTTTGATTTGCTTGAAATGGGAACCTGACAGCTCAATTTGCTCAATACCAAACATCATATCTTCCAGGTCACTCAGATGACGCTTCAGTTCTTTGGCTACACCTTTAGTACGCCTCAACTTATGTATAGTTGTAACAAGTATTTGGTTCAATAAACTATTTGAGGTCAGGTCGTCAAACTGGCAAATTGCACGCCCATGTTTAAAGAGATTTGCTTTAACAGTCTGATTCAATAACAGCTTTCCCTTGATGCCGACGACCTCTTCATCAAAAGATTGATACTGCTTGTCGATACCACGCTTTAATAATAATCCAGTTGCATTAATCAAAACTTTGGCGAATAAATCCAACAGACTAGTATTATCATCAATGGATATTTTTACCCGGTCTTTTTCATCCAGCTTATTCCATGCATAACAAAGCAAATAATAGATATTTTGAACCGGAATAGCCATGTTACCTCTGGAACATTTTAACTGATTCGTCTACTTTTGGGATATCATCAAACCAGATCTCTTCGAATAGTGGTTTTAATTCAAACTGGATTACTTCATGCCACCAATCTGTCTCACTCATGCTATTTTCATAACTGCAAAAATAGCTATGACCAATTTGAAACCCATTTCCCAGGTTGGGATCAGAAACAATTTTTTCATTTACGTTCTTGACTGCCTTGCAAATATGATCCACCATTCCATTAGTCAATCCTTTCAATAAAAGAAAATTTCTGAAGTTGTCTTTAAAGTCTGGTTGAAGGGTGATAAAAGCAAATCTCCTTCTCAATGCATAATCAACAATAGCGAGGGATCGATCTGCGGTATTCATCGTACCAATGATATACAAATTGGGAGGTACATAGAATCGATCATTTTCATCTTCTGCATATGCGAGTTTTAACGCAAAACTTTCTGATCTTTTGTCCGATTCAATAAGCATCATTAATTCACCAAATATTTTGCTCAGGTTTCCTCTGTTTATTTCGTCAATAATGAAAAAGAATTTGCGTTCAGGATGAGCCATTGCCCGTTGACAAAATGAATAGAAAATACCATCCTTTAATTCGAAGCCGCCGTTAATTGCCGGACGAAGTCCCTGAATGAAATCTTCGTAGCTGAAAGATTGATGAAACTGCACCATTTCAATACTTGCATTCTGAATTTCTCCCATTATCTCATAAGCCAGTTTGCGCGCTATAAATGTTTTCCCGACTCCCGGTGGACCTTGCAAAATAATATTCTTCTTTCTTTGCAATAAATGGACCGCCTGCATAAAATCACTTTCACTTATAAAGGGTTTATCATTATCATGATTAAAAGTATATTTCGGAATTATGGCATTCTTTAATAACTTCTCTGTAACAATGTTTTTATTGTCAATTATTTCCTGAATAATATCAAACTCATCTTCGGTAAGTCTAAACAAGCTTCCCTGATTGTTATTAAAAACTTCACATTTCTGCAGCCCGGGATTATTCTTTAAATCATTCCAATGCACAGCGATTTCAAGTTTTGAAATCATCTGGAATTCAATTTCCTCCACGCCTTTTTCATTCTTATGAATTCCTTTAGTCACTTCATAAATGGCTTTGATTTGTTTGGTTGGTGAACTTTCATAACCAATTATCAAGTCATCAGGCTGCGCGGCTTCAAAATATTTATAAATCCGTCGCTTGTTTCCCTTCTCGTTGAAGGTCGTGTATGTTTGCCTCTCTCCTTCTTTATGATTACTAATACTCCAAATTTTGGGATTAGCATTCAACCACCAAAAATTAATTTGATTTGATTCTTCTGTCTCAAACTCCGGTTGTTTATATACAGGATGTGGTTCATTTACTAGCGCATTAACGTCTGCGGATTTTTCCGGAAGCAAGTCAAATTTTTCAAAGACTTGAATTAATTCAGGATAAAGTCTTACATATTCGCTTAAAATAAAATCAAAAGCCCGGGTAGGAATAAAAGGATATGCACGGAATAGTGTTTTATACCCTTTTAACGTATTACTCTTGTATTCATAAACTTTATCTGTAATCCAATTAACTTTACGTGAGTGATTATAACCATTGCCAACATGTTCATAAACATATTCTCCAGAAAATATTCCAATTCCTAAACAGGTATTTACTCCCTTACTAATAAAAACAACATCTCCTATATTAGCAGTTTTAAAAAGCCAGCAACTCCAGACAGCTGACGACTTATCATCATTTGAAATGCCGATAGCTTCTTTCATTTGGTTCTTTGTTCTGTATTTAGACAAATCACCAAAATTAAACTCACTAAAGTTCATAGCAGCAATCCCCCGTGAATAAAAATCAGTCCATTGTTGTTGTTGATCCAGTGAGAGTTTGAAATAGTTTCTGGATTGAAGATTTAAATTTATGATATCCGCCTTCAATTCACTGAAAAAATGGACTATGTCCTCATATTCATTAATATCCCGCAATAAATCGGAGACTGGCCTTTTCATATTCGAACCGGCGATTCTTCCAGCCTTTGGCTGAGCGCTGATAACAACACAAAATTGATAAGCTTGCTTATGTGTGGGTTTATGAGCAGGATATAGGGCCAGCCAACTATGATCACTTCCAAAATTCGCTGCCCCTTGAAAACCGACTAGGTGATAAGTAAAATCATCAAGTTCCAATTGCAGAATAAGATCATTGCAGATTTGCTCTAAATAAACTTCAATATTTTCTCTTATAATGCCTCTATAAAAAAAACTGTGAAAAACAGACCATGGATTCTGCCATGAAGTAAATGTATCTCTACTCGATACCTCAAAGTCGCTAATCTGTTTTAAAAAATCAGCTTCGTAACTTTTAAAGTAATCTATGTCCTTAGTCCTTATTCTATTTTTGATTTCTTCAACCAAATCTTCACTTACTTTCGCTCCCTCTAATATTCTTCGTGCTGTTTCTGCTCTTAAAAGATTTACTGGTTTGAAATCCCGGTCCGGATCTCCAAACTCTTTCAATATTGCACTAACCTCTTCCTGAGGCAATTGATTCAAAGCATCAAAAAGTAATTGAGCATCATTATAAAATGTTTTGTATCGTTTAGCTAAATCAACTATGTATTGGAATTGGACTTGCATTTAAGGATATTTTCTAAATTCACAATGTGGTTAACCGATGAATACACTTTACACCTGGCTAATAGAGTTTTATATATTTTTGCCCAGGCCTGCTAGCACCGCCCGAAAACTCGCCAGCCCCGCTTCCAGGTTTTCCACGATCTCTTCGGCCAATACATCCGGATCGGGAAGGTTGTCCAGGTCAGCGAGGGATTTGTCTTTTAGCCAGGTGATATCCAGACTGGTTTTATCGCGGGCGATGATTTCGTCGTAGTTGAATTTGCGCCAGCGGCCATCGGGGTTTTCAGCAGACCAGGTAGGTTTGCGTTTGAAACGGTTGGCCGGATGGTAACAGGTGATGAAATCTTTGAGGTCTTCGAGTTTGAGTGGATTTTTCTTGAGGGTATGGTGAACATTGGTACGGTAATCATACACCCAGATCTCTTTTGTCCAGGGTTCTTTGCTGCTGGGTTTACCATCAAAGAATAACACATTTGCCTTTACACCATTGGCGTAGAAAATACCGGTAGGTAAACGGAGTATGGTATGCAGGTCTGTTGTTTCGAGTAATTTTTTGCGGACAGTTTCGCCTGCGCCGCCTTCAAATAAAACGTTATCCGGTAACACCACAGCAGCCTGACCGGTTGTTTTGAGCATCGACTTGATATGCTGTACAAAGTTGAGCTGTTTGTTGCTGGTAGTGACCCAGAAATCCTGGCGGTTATAGGTAAGGTCTTCTTTTTCCTGCTCGCCATCTTCATTGGTAAATGTCATACTGCTCTTTTTACCAAAGGGCGGATTGGCCAGAATATAATCGTATTTGATTTCTGAACTGGCAATCAGTGAATCGTTGGGCGATATCAATGTATCACTATCGATATCTCCAATATTATGCAGGAACAAATTCATTAACGCAAGCCGCCGCGTACCGGCCACTATTTCGTTGCCGGAAAATGTTTTGAATTTCAGGAATTGTTTTTGTGCCTTATCCAGCTCGCGGTTTTCTGTCATCCAGTCATAGGCAGCGAGAAAAAAACCACCGGTACCACAGGCCGGATCAGCAATGGTTTTCATCGGCTCCGGCCGAAGGCATTCCACCATGGCTTTAATCAATGGTCTCGGCGTGAAATACTGACCGGCACCGCTCTTTGTATCTTCTGCATTTTTCTCCAGCAGGCCCTCGTAAATATCTCCCTTGTCTTTCACACCCATCAATACCCATTGCTCTGCATTGATCAATGCAATGAGTTTGTACAACTTTGCCGGATCCTGAATTTTATTCTGGCTCTTGGTGAATATCTGTCCGAGTATTCCTTTCTCTTTGCCCAACTCCCGGAGCAAAGTATTATAATGTAACTCCAGCTCTCCCCCGCTTTTATTCACCAACGTATCCCATCCATAATTTTTCGGAATCGGCATTTTTCGGTTATGCGGCGGCTTGCTGTATTCATCTGCCATTTTCAAAAAGAGCAGATATGTTAACTGCTCCAGGTAATCACCGTAACCAACGCCATCATCGCGGAGGGTGTTGCAGAAGGCCCAGATTTTGGAGACGATACTGGATTTACTACTAACAATATAATCGATCATTTGCATAAATAATTACGTCCTCATAAGAATCAAATAGCTATATATGAATCTACTCATCTAAACTTCTCAATTGTAGCTAAAAACTTCTCATAAGTATTCAAACTTACCTTATCTGTTTCGCTAAAAGTAATTGCACGCACTATATGCTCTTTAGCCTTAACAGTATTCCATTGGTTAAAATACGCCATTGCCAAAAAATACTCATTTTTATGACTATTGTTTTGTGAATCTATATTATTAATAAGTTGTATACCTTTTTTAGCCAACTCCTTAATTTTATTTTTTCGTTTTACATCATCTATAGGGTCTATTTCTCGTTTATTTTTTAATGCATTAGACCAATTAATAAGAAATTCACCTACAAAAAGAGAAATAGTATCATTGTGAGCTATTTTTAACAGCTCAGCACATAATGCGTTGGCCTTTTCGTAGTTCGGAAAACTTAATATTGTGTAAGTTGAAACCAACGCCAATAAAACATTGGCATCTCTTTTCCCTGATCTACTTATTTCTGAGTCTAAAGCTTCTAGTAGCAGAATTGATTGCGAAAACTCCTTCTTTCTATCACGTAAATACAACGCATAATGAAATCGCAACAGATGTGAATTCGGCCTCTTGTTAATTTCACCTTTAAGAAAATACTCGGCATAGGCAAAATCCCTTCCTTCAATATATCCGTTAAATATTTCAATGATTTCAAGTTCTTCAACTGCGTAATCCATTTTTCTCTCCAACGTTAAGTTACTTGCAATTTTAGTTCGTATTATGTTAGTTATTTCAGAATTTTCTTTGATTAAGCTTTTCGCAAGCAAACCGATTTGATTGCTGACTGTAGTCGGTAAGTAGCAATGTACTGTTTTCGGTAAATAAGGATGTACCATTAAATCGGTAAATAGTGATGCATGATCTGATTAAAAATAGTAAGATTTAAGCCGTTTTTCCAAAGATTGTTTTTCTGTTTTTCATACGGT
>JANPJC010000231.1:0-24672 GCA_031425315.1 Chitinophagales bacterium | reverse complement strand
ACAATACACCTCTTCACAACCTTTAATGCATTCTCCTGCGTATCTAAAACAAATCCATTCTATCTTTTTTGAAAGAAATACATCAGTGCTAAATATGTAATTAAAGCCCAGCTTCTCTTTCTGGTCTAAATTCTTCACCCTTATGTACAAAGACACACTATCACTAAAACTAAACAATACACTAGAAATAAATCCGGGCTTTTTTTGATTTGGAATTGCCCTTGTGAAAGTATAATCCAAATCTTTGAAGAATATGCTGCCTGTGCTGTCTACATAATTATTGAAATCCATTTTCAGCAATTTGGCATAGATCAGGCTATCATTACCACTATATATGTGCTGACTTCTCACCTTATTGATGAATAAGCTGAAAAGGATTATCAAACATAATAATATTTTTCCGCTCATAATATCAGATTCGATATCCTGTTTTAATTATCAATTTACAGTGATGGCGAGGAACCTCCGATATAGTATTACAAAAAACCAAAAAGGTTAAAATTCTTCCACCATCTCAAAATGCATTAAAGCGCCTAGCTACATTATCATTTATTTGCAGTGATCAATTTCCAATACCGCGCAATCTCTCTTTCTTATCTCCATATAAAAAGTACCACCAAACCCATCGTGGTTCATAGTGCCATTCAAAATCCAAATACTATCACCTTTCATACTCACCCTAAAAGGCCTTTGATCAAAAATTGATTCGCCATAAATATTTACCAAGTCTCCGCAACCTTTATAGCTGTCTTTTGATCAGGTACTTTTCCATCGCGTCTATAGTTGAAAGTATTTTGTTTCGATTTGGGGTTGCAACTGATAATGGTCAGTACTAATAAATGCGTTACTATTATTGATCGAATATATTTCATCATAATACAGGCTTGTATCTTCAACCGCTATAACATTATTTTCATCATTCTCAATGTAAAAAAATTTATTAAGGTCTTTATCATCATAGATTCTCTCTTTGCCACAACAAAAGATGTTTTGTTTTATTAAAATCAAAACACCACTTGAATCGATATTACAGACCATTCATACCTCGCGTTTCTTTCCAGCCGTAAATGATACCCAGGCTTTCCAATATAACGGATACTATCATACATCTCCTCGGATAGAATATCTACATCAAACAAAACGGGGATTTTTCTACTTTCATTTAAAATAATAAAGCGATTGGTTTTACTTGCAAGCTTATTGACCTCAGGCCTATTTTCTGAATATCTGCTAAAAAGAATATCTATTCCCGAGTCGCAATATTCTATACAGGCAAAAATCTTAACTTCATTTCTTTTTACCCCATGTTCTGTTTCCATTGTATTCACAATGGAACTTATACTGTCAATGATCTCCCTGTTACCGTTAAAAGTGTAATTAATATCTTGTGCATTGATCTGCGAACAAAATGCTGCAAACATGATAAGTAATACGTTCTTCAATTTCATAAATGTCATGCAGTGTTTTAAAAGTCAGTAACATATTCCTGATTAAAGGGGATACTATCAAAACCGCCTACTCTACAATACACTAAGCCACCTGATATGCCAATATTCTTCTTCGATAATTGCAAATTCGTCTTTTGACACCTCTTTGCCTTCTTCATTAAAATATTTCCAATTGCCTGTATATGCTCCTTGCTTTCCTGTTCGAACTATACGGGCCTTGTCGTCCAGTTCTATAAATGCTGAATCATAAACGGCTGGATCAAAAGTGAACAGACCATTTAGCCTTGGTGCCATTATAATAGAAAACTGCAATCTCAAGTTTTCGTTCAGTGGAGTCGAAAAAAACAGTCCTCTTTAAAAGAGATCCACCCTCAGTTTTATAATCCTGAATACCGATTTTCTTACCATCCAAATAAATACTGTGTTTATTTAATGTAACGCTCACTTCCGAGCGAAGAAAAAAAACCGCCTGTTCCACAAAATAACCTTGTCGTCTGCCCAAACTGTCAATACAGTTCAGTCCTTTGGGATCACATTGGCCGAAAGTATCTACAGCAAAGAAGATTAAAAAAAATATTAAAGTTGTGGTGAAAAATTTTTTCATTTGATATGAAACAATTGACAAACAAAAATCATCGCCAAGAGACACGCTATTAAATGTGGTATTAATAAGAATATACATCAACACTTAGGAAGCGACCCATTAACAGTGTATAAATAACGACTATCCATTACATAAAAGAAGTTAAAATTCACCGGATTGCTTAACTCACATGATATTATAAATCACGTACAGGATACGAAACGCTGGCATATTTATGTATAATTATCTTTCCAGCTGCAAAATTTTAATGCGTAGAAATCTAATTTGAGGAATTATAATTGCAGATAATCGATTAAATGCAATTATTAAAATCTATATGTGCAGCAGAGATGAGATTCCATATTTACACATAAGCGATTATCTGCATATATAAATTTCTATATTTGCAGCAGCGCACATAAGAACAATGTAAAATGATAGTTTTATCAATCAGTAATTGAGGTCATATCTCCTCCAACTCAATCACAGCATCCGTATTAATAGGTCCATAATATGCGGGAATGATTCCTGTACAGAAGGTGACCATTCATAAACCAATTGTGGAACTGAGATTATCGGTTTCAATAATCAACTTCACCCGACCTTTTCTGCTTTCGAAATAACGCTTAAGAATAGAAGGCACCTGTTCGGGCGAACAGCAGTGGATGAACCTTCATCCTTTAAAGAAGTGGCAGCATAACGGCTGGAGGGTTTCTTACCTGAACAGTTTCAAATACTCCTCAAAAACGAACACACGGTTTCTTTTGTAGCCTGTTTGCTCCTGCAGAATCTTCAATTTTACAAAGTCACTTACCATTCGATTTGCAGTTGAAATATTGACATTTAAGGCACTCGCTACTTCGTTTGCGTCAAGAATAGGTTTACCATATAAATAATATAGTAGATCCATTGCCATCGGAGCTTTTCTACCCAATGTAATTATCTTTTTTTCTTCCAGTTGCTTTCTCAGTTTAATAATAGCATTGAATGTGTCAATAGCTTTTTCAGCTGTTTTGTGAACACCAATGAGAAAGAACTTAACCCATAGTTTTAAATTGCCCTTATTTCGTACGACATTAAGATTATCGTAATACAGTATTCTGTTTTTCTCGAAAAAATCAGAAAGGTATAAAACAGGTCTTTCAATTATTTTATTACCTACCAGGTACAACGTGATCAGCAAACGGCCCAATCTCCCATTTCCATCTAAAAATGGGTGAATCGTTTCAAACTGGTAATGAGCAATGGCAATCCTGATCAACGGCGGAACCTGGAGATTATCATTATTGATAAACTTTTCCAGATCACTCATTAAATCAACCAACTCATTATGGTGAGGTGGAATAAAAACAGCATCTTTTAATGAAACTCCTCCAATCCAGTTTTGTGATGTCCTGAATTCACCAGGCAGTTTATGTTTTCCCCTTACACCAGATAATAATTTTTTATGAGTTGATTTCAATAATTTATTGCTTAGAGGAAGCTTGTCCAATTGGCCGATAGCAAAATTCATCGCTGTGATGTAGTTATTTACCTCCTGCCAATCATCAATTTTTTCAGGATCAATATATTCCTGCACCTGTAATGCTTCTTCAATACTCGTCTGGGTTCCTTCAATCCTGCTGCTTTTCGTCGCTTCCTTGGTGATATGCATTCTAATAAAAAAGTCGACATCTGTTATCAGCATAGAAAATGCATTTAATTCACCAAGTTTCCTGTCAGCATCACTTAATAATCTGCTGATGACAAGATCGCTGATAATCCAGTCATGATTTATTAATTCAGGCATAAAGCTGCTGTAGCCATACTGTTTTTTTAATACCCCAGGTTTGAATTTGCCGATTTCCATCTCTCTACTGATAATATTCTGCACCAGTTATCTGCAAATATAAATAATTATATTTGCAGATAACCGAATATGTGCAATTATAAAAATTTATATGTGCAGCAGACAATCAGATACCATCTGCGCAGTTAACGATTTATCTGGACATATAAATTTCCATATTTGCAGTACAGACCAAATGGAAATAGTAAATTTCAATAGAAGGGTTGGCAATTCAAAGTCATATCTCCTCCACTTCAATCACAGCATCCGTATTAATAGGCCCATAAATATGCGGGAAAGTCTCCTGTACAGAAGGTGACCACTCATAGATCAGTTGAGAACTCAGTTTATCGGTTTCGAGAATGAGTTTTACCAACCCTTTCCGGCCTTCGAAATAACGTTGTAGAATTGACGGCACCTGTTCAGGCAAACAGCAATGGATAAATCCTTCATCTTTTAAGGAAGTGGCAGCATAACTGCCGGAGGGTTTTGCAGCATTCCATTCCGATGCGGTGGTAATATGACAAATCACGCTCATAAAAAATCGGTTAGGTATTGAATCGTTGGGAACTATTGGAATATCCTTTTTTGTTTTTGTGATATCAGCAAAAGATCTGCCAGCACCATTGCCGTTACAGCTTCCAACACAGGTGGCACACGCAACGCTATACATAAATCATGGCGACCTTTTACCGAGAGCGTATCCATTTCACCAGTCAGCCAGTTAATAGTCTGCTGTTCTTTTGGTGTAGACGAAGTAGGTTTGATGGCAATACGAAATACCAGTTCGTTACCGGTAGTGATCCCACCCACAATTCCGCCTGCATGATTAGTTACCGTTTTACCCTCCATATTTTCAATCGCATCGTTATGCGCCGCGCCAAACATTTTCGCCGCCGCGAAACCAGTACCAAATTCAATTCCTCTTACGGCAGGAATCGCAAATACCGCATGCGCCAGCAATGACTCTGCAGAATTAAAAAATGGTTCACCCAAACCAGCAGGGATAACCGATGCACGGCATTCAACAATACCTCCAACAGAATCTTTTTCATCAATCGCTTTCTGCAGACCGGCATCAAGAACTTTCTCCCCTCCTATCTCTAAAATAGTTGATACCACATTAATCGGTGCAATCATTTTCTTTGCCACCACACCGGCTGCAACCAAGCAGAGTGTTAGCCGGCCACTGAAATGACCACCACCTCTGAAATCTTCAAAGCCACCAAACTTTTGGTGCGCTACAAAATCTGCATGACCGGGACGCGGAATATCTCTTTGTTTTTCGTAATCAGCCGAACGGGTATTTTTATTTTCAAACAGCAAAGTAAGAGGAGCACCAGTTGTTTTGCCATTGAATACGCCACTTTTAAACAGTGGCAGATCTTCTTCCTGTCGCGGCGTGGTACCTTTTTGTTTTCCTCCCTTACGACGTTCCGTGTCAATCACAAAATCTTCCACGGATATTGGCATACCCGCGGCACAGCCATCAATCACCACACCAACACTTTCGCCATGCGACTCGCCGAAGATGGTTACGTTAAAAAGGTCACCGAATCTGTTCATATTTTCTATTCGTAGGGTTAATGTTGAGAATGGTCTTTCACTTTTGCTGAAATTTCCTGCACCGCAACGCCAGCCCTTTTTAAATCATTATAAAAATCGGGATAGGATTTATTAATCGATTGCGCCTCTTCAATTGTCACCGGACCCTCAGCATTTAATGCTGCCACGGCCATTGCCATCGCAATGCGATGATCGTGATGAGAATGTACAACTCCTCCGCTGATCTTACCGCCACCATGTATACGCATGAAGTCCCCATCCAGTTCAATGGTCACACCCAATTTGCCAAATTCTTCTTTCAGCGTACTTGCCCTGTCACTTTCTTTATGTGTTAATCGCAATGCCCCCTGTATAACAGTTGTTCCTTCGCAGTTGGCCGCCAGCGCCGCTAATGGTGGAAATAAATCAGGACACTCCGTAGCATCAAAAACAAAAGCTTTTAATGCAGCAGGACGAATAACTATTATCTCATCCGACACATCCATGTCTGCTCCACACAACTCCAATGCATTCAATATAGCTTTATCGGCTTGAGTGGATTGAGGCTGCAAACCGGTTACACCAATACCACCTGCCACCGCACCCGCCACCAGTAAAAATGCCGCACCGCTCCAGTCGCCTTCCACCCTGTAGGTTAAAGTTAAAGGTGCCGCGACAGCAGTCGTATTATCAAAATAAAATTTTTCATATTGATCAACTTCCGGCAATTTCATACCGAAAGCTTTCATCACATCCAGCGTCAGATCAATGTAAGGCTTGCTGGTTAAGTTATTCACTGTAATAGTACAATCACGTGCACCCGCAGCCGAAAATGCCATTAACAGGCCGGTAAGGAATTGAGAACTCAGTGATCCGTCAACTGTAATGTCTTTTGGATGCAAGGGCCCTTTTATATGCATCGGCAAGCGACCGTTATTCGATTGAATGGAAATATCCAGCAAAGGAAATATCTTATCAAAAAAATGCATCGGTCTTACCACCAGGCTGCCCGATCCGTTCATGGTTAACTGCTGACTACTCAAAGCGGCAATAGGTGTAAACATACGGATGCCCAATCCACTTTCACCGCAATTAATCTCGCTATTCAACGGCTGAATACCATTACTTGTTACCGTCAATTGCCCGTTTTCTTTTTGTACTGTTGCTCCCAGTTTCTGTATCGTATCAATCGCAGCAAGATCATCATTGCTGAAACCAGGATCAACAATATGTGTAGTGCCAACACGCAGCAGTGATGCTGCACAGGCCCGCTGCATTGAACTTTTTGAACGTGGCGCCAATAGTTCCCCTGTAAGTAATGAAGGATGTACCGTTACAATCATGAATATTACAATTGATAAAAACTGAGTTACAATGAACGGATCATTTTCTCAACATAAGTCAGCGGCATCGGAAGAATAATCGCTTTTCCTATCCGTTCCAACAAAATATAATTAATCTCGTCACGCACTCTTTTCTTATCCATTTTCAAAATGTCCATTACTTTATCCGGCTTGAAAGATGAATAATTGGGCAACCCAAACTGGTGGATGACATTAATTACTTTTTCGGTGCCTTTAAATCCTAACAGGTCTTCTGAAAAACGGCAGGCATAAGTCATTCCAATAGCAACAGCCTCGCCATGCATCAGCTCGTATTGCGTTTCCAATGCATGCCCCATTGTATGACCGAAATTCAGCAGTTTGCGATCACCTTTTTCAAACTCATCTTTTTTCACCACACCCGACTTCAACCGCGCATTTCTTTCTATCAGTTCAGCTAATACCTTTTTGTTCTTCTGCACTTTAGCGACATCAAGCTGCTGTAACATTTTAAATGCAGTGGCATCTTTTATACAGGCATGCTTAATGATTTCAGCAAATCCATTCGACCATTCCTTTTCGGGTAGTGTTGATAGTAAGCTGATATCATACAACAAAAATTCAGGCTGCCTTATCACACCTACCATATTTTTATAAGGTCCAACATCAATGCCATTTTTGCCTCCGATAGCTGCATCCACCATGGCGAGCAATGTGGTGGGCACAAACCCAAATTTTATGCCCCGCATATACACCGAGGCCACATAGCCCGTCAAATCAGTAATCACTCCACCACCAATGCCTACCAGCATCGTTTGCCTGTCGGCTTCAAAAGCAATCAGCTGTTCAATTATTGAATCGACAGTGGCCTGTACTTTAAAAGCTTCTCCTGGTTTTAATACAATCGTATTCCATCCTTTAAATTTCGATCCGTACAAACCGAATATATTTTCATCGGTAATCAATACGGTTCTCTTTTTATCAGTTAAACTGCTTAACTGCGAAAATCGCTGATTAAAATAATAATGTACAGTTGCATTACCGAAACTATACTTGACAGACTCCTTCATAATCGACTTCAGATTGAAATGGCCGGAACTATTTACTACTCTTCACATCAAACACTTCGAGTTCGGCTTCGAGTGATTTTGTTTTATGATATTCTTCCTGACGCGACAGATAATCGCTTACCTGCTTCACTGCGCTTGGACTTACAGAGTACGCCAGGTATTCATCTTCCCACAAAAATTCTTCAGACAGCAATTGTGTGGCATTCAGCCATTCGGCAGTTTCTGTTTTGATCTGCCGGATAACCTGTGCAAGATTTTGTGTAGGATGTAATTGGATCAGCACATGTACATGATCTGCATATCCATTCACATCTATCACCTTAATCCCTTTTTCCTCAGCATTTTTTTGCAAATGAGCAAACAGTACCGCTCTCACAGGCCGGCTGAGTACTGCGACATTTCCTGCCACACTCCAGATCGCATGTACGTAGAGGTAATGTTTGTTCATACAATAGTCTACATGAAACTATGCATTCATGATTTTATTCTGATGATTGATACTTTCCATGTGTACCGCATCAAGATATTTTGTGATGAACTCATTGCTCAATCCCAACGGACCACCTTTAAGAAATGCTCTTTCGAGAATATTATTCCAGCGATTGGTTTGCAGAATGGTTACGTCATTATTCTTTTTGTACTCGCCAATTCTATCTGCGATCTTCATACGCTGACCCAGCAATTGCATCAATTCATCATCTATCTGATTGATCTGTTCGCGGAGTTTATCCAGTGCCGCATGAAACTGTTCTGAAGGCACATCTTCTTTTCTCCAGATAATAGCTTCGAGTAATTCAGCAAGACGTTCAGGTGTCACCTGTTGTTTGGCATCGCTCCATGCATTGTCAGGATCAATATGACTTTCAATCATTAAACCATCGAAGTCGAGGTCAATTGCTTTTTGGGCAACATCCATCAAAATATCTCTTCTGCCGCAGATATGTGAAGGATCATTGATGATCATCATTTCCGGATTTTTTCTTTTCATTTCAATTGCCAAATGCCACATTGGTGCATTGCGATATTCTGTATTGCCGTATGAAGAAAATCCACGATGAATTAAACCGATTTGTTTTACACCAGCTCTCGCTACGCGTTCAACAGCACCGTTCCATAATTCAAGATCGGGATTAATTGGGTTTTTAATTAACACCGGAATATCCACACCGCGTAATGCGTCGGCTACTTCCTGCACACTGAAAGGATTCACAGTGGTGCGTGCACCAATCCATAATACATCCACATCAAAAGTAAGTGCATCCTGTACCTGCTTGCCGGTGGCCACTTCAACTGTGGTTGGCAAACCCGTTAATTTTTTTGCCTGCAATAACCAGGGCAACCCTTTAGCGCCTACGCCTTCAAACATTCCTGGTTTGGTACGCGGCTTCCATATGCCAGCCCTGAGCATATCCACTTTTCCGGTGTTGGCAAGTCGTTGAGCGGTGGCCAGCAGCTGCTCTTCTGTTTCTGCACTACAGGGCCCCGAAATGATCAATGGACGTTTGGCCCATTTCTCCTGTGCGATTGATTTCATATTCGATTCGATTGTTTGCATGATGGGGTAAATTTATGAATTAAGAACGAAGTTTAGGTACGTGAATCGTCAATCGTGAATCGTGAATAAACAGCCGATCCCCGCGATGACATAATCTTTTTACTTCCTTTTGTTTTATTTGTCGACAAATATTGCTTTATTGACGATTCACGATTGACGATTGACGATTCACGATTGACGATTACTTAATAATCTTCCTGATCCCATTGGCCCCTTCAATCAGTTCCAGCAAATAATCCCAGTTCTCTTTTTCCAGACAGCTTTTGAATTTGCGTAACTGAGTGATATGTTCATTGAGCACATCCAGTACATTTTCTTTATTCTGTCGGAAGATAGGCACCCACATCGCAGGATTACTTTTTGCCAAACGCACTGTACTTTCAAAACCCGCACTCGCCAGTTCGAAAATGGCGTTATCTTCTTTTTCTTTTTCCAATACTGTATTCGCTAATGCAAATGAAGTGATGTGAGAGATATGGCTCACATATGCAGCATGCAGATCATGTGCATCGCCATCCATTTTCAACTGGTGCATACCTATGGCAGTATACATTTTTTTTACCCACTCCAATGCGTCATCATCACTGCCCTCTTCATTGCAGATAATTACTGCCTTATTTTCAAATGCCCCTTTTACTGCTGCAGAAGGTCCGCTGTATTCTGTACCCCACATGGGATGCGTGGCAACATATCTTCCTCTTTTCGGGTGTCCCTCCACTGCATGAAGCAGTTGTGATTTTGTTGATCCGAGATCAATAACAATCTGTTGATCTACCTGGTCGAGTATCAGCGGAAGCAAATGAACCATCGTATCCACAGGCACTGCCAGAATCACCACATCAGCATTTTTAATTGCATCATCCAGGTTCATCACCTCATCTACCAAACCCAGCTCTATAGCCTGCTTAGCATGATCTTCGCTGGCTTCAATACCAATAATCCTGGAGGCAAATCCTTTTTCGTTGAGCTGCAGTGCCAATGATCCACCAATTAGTCCCACTCCTATTATTGCAATTCTTTTCCTTTCCATGATATCAGGCTGTTGCTTTTTCTTCTGCTTTAATCAAAACTTCAATTTTATTCAAAGCTTCTTCCAGTTTTTCTTCTTTAGTACATAAACTTACGCGGATGTACCTGTTACCGGCTTCGCCAAATATGCCTCCGGGCGTTAAAAAAACCCTGGCGTTATAAAGTATTCTGTCACTCAAGTCATAACCATCTTTATAGCGATCAGGTATAGGCGCCCAAACAAACATTCCGGCCTGCGATTTATCATACTTACAACCAATCAAGTCGAGTATTTTATAAACGATCTCTCGTCTGCGACGATAAATGATATTGAGATCTTCGTACCATTCTTTTCCCAGCGATAATGCTTTGGCCGCGGCAAGCTGAACAGGTAAAAACATTCCGCTATCCATATTGCTTTTAAATCTCAACACTTCATCAATCCTTTCTTTTTTTGCGCAGAGTACACCTAAGCGCCATCCCGCCATATTATGTGATTTGCTCAGCGAATTCAACTCCAGTACAACATCCAGGGCACCGGGTACCGACAATAAACTCGTCGGTGAGTCATTCAAAATAAAACTGTATGGATTATCGTGTACTAATAAAATATCCTGTGCTTTCGCAAACTGAACCAGCGCTTCCATTTTAGATTGTTCCGGTAATTGTCCCGTTGGCATATGAGGATAATTGACAAACATCAGTTTCACCACGCCTCCCTGCTTACGGATATTGTCCAATGTATTTCCTACGGCACCCAAATCAGGGAACCAGTTATTTTTTTCTGTCAGGAGATATTGAACAGGATCACCACCGGCCAGTTTCACAGCGCTTCTGTAAGTAGGATAACCGGGATCAGGAATTAAAACTTTATCTCCTGCATCGAGGTAGGTCATACAGATATGCATGATGCCTTCCTTGCTGCCGATCAGCGGCAGAATTTCCGAATCTATATTCAATTCAACATTATAAAACTGTTTGTACCAGGTAGCCACTGCCTGTCTGAAAACCGGCGAACCTTTGTACGACTGGTAGGCATGTACGTTAGGTTTGGCTGACTCTTCCTGCAATACCTTAATTACATCAGGATGTGGGGCGAGATCAGGACTGCCGATACCGAGATTAATTACCGGAACACCTGTTTTATTCATCTCATCTATTTCCCTCAGTTTTGTGGAGAAATAATATTCGCCAATGCCATTCAGTCTTTCTGCAGTTGCAATCATAAAACTTTATTTTACAGTTCCTCTTTTATAAACACCCAATACCTTTATAGCACCGGTTAATTTTTTTATCTTCTCCATCACCACATTAAATTGCTGCAGTTTGTCGAACTCCATATCGGCATGAAAGCTGTATTTGAAATCGCTGCCGGGTATCGGAAAACTTTGCAGTTTGCTAAGATTTATTCCTTCATCTGCAATTACAGTTAAGACGCGCGCGAGGCTCCCACGTGAATGATCTGTGTGAAAATTTACTGAGGCTTTATCCGCTTCCTCCACTTCCTTAATATTTTCTTCCCTATCCAGAATCAGAAAGCGGGTATAATTATTTTTCATCGTGTGGATATTGGGAGCAATCACATCCAGTTCAAATAATTCAGCAGCCAGCTTGCTGGCAATGGCAGCGATATGTTTGCTGCGATGCTGGTGAACATGTTTTGCGCTGAGGGCTGTATCTTCTGTTTCAATCAGTTTCCAATTGTACTGATCCAAAAATTCCAGGCATTGCTGAATGGCCATTGGGTGAGAATGTACTTCGCGGATATCGCTTAGTTGTACACCGGGATTCACCAGTAATTGTTGTTTGATCTGGAGGTAGATTTCACCTGTGATTCGTAAGGAAGATTTCTGCAGAAGATTGTAGTTAGGAAGAATACTGCCGGCGATTGAATTTTCTATCGCCATAATCCCGCCATTACTTTCCGTTTTGGAAGAAGCAATCCTAACAACTTCGCGGAAAGTAGCGCAGGGGATCACTTCTACATTTTTACCGAAATACTGCCGGGCGGCCACCTGGTGAAAACTCCCTTCGTAGCCTTGGATGGATATTCTTTGCTGACTTTCTTCAACTGATTTACTTTTTGCCCGCACGGATTTTGCTTTTTCGAATGACCCCTTTTTAACTGATTTGCTCATTTCTTCCTGTAATTTTCCTTCTTCTGATATAAAAAAAAATCCCGGCTTTTTGCCGGGATTCAGTATGTTGAAATTTTCTTTCGTTATTATCAACAGCAAAATCCCGGCTTGCCGGTAAAATAAAAGTAAAAATAAAATCGATTTTTGCTGCTGTTGTTCATGACGAAACAAATATAAGGGGATGATCTGAAGTAAAAAAATTATTATCTTCTTCTTCCGCCGCCGACACCTGAGTCGGCGTCGTTCATCCTGATCATACGGCCTTTAAACTTTTTACCATCCAATGCCTTGATCATTTTACTTGCTGATGAAGAATCAATTTCAATCCAGCTATTCATTTCCTTCATATCAATTTTACCCAACACTTCTTTTTTCAGATCGCTCATATCTAAAATAAACTGAAGAAAACTTGCCTTGTAAAAACCGTCCTTAGTTCCGAGGTTTACAAACAATCTACGGTTTGAACCACTTCCGCTGCTTCCGTTACTTTCACCACGACTGCTGATTGTTCTCCCTGTGCGGGTACCTGCACCTGCCCCATCGCGGGATACAGAAACTCTTTCTGTTCTCCGTTCTTCTCTTACATTCAGATCAGCAGCATTTTCGTAATACTGCAGGAACCGGTCAAACTCCAGTGCTGCAACACGCTGTAATATTTCCTCTTTTTCAACTTCTGCAAATTTTTCTTTCAGCAGCGGCAAATAAGTTTCGTATTCGCCGTGACTGATATCGGCCTGCAACATCCTGTCAATAAAATGAAAGAACTGTTTGCGGCAAACATCTTTACCACTCGGGATATCCATTTTATGAAAGCGGTTGTTCACCATTCTTTCAATTTGTTTCAACCTGTATGTTTCGCGTGGGGTTACGATAGAAACGCATACTCCGCTTTTTCCAGCTCTGCCTGTACGGCCACTGCGGTGGGTGTATACTTCAAGGTCATCGGGCATTTCGTAATTCACAACATGTGTGATACCGCTAACGTCGATACCCCTGGCTGCCACATCTGTTGCGATTAACAACTGAATACTTTTTTCGCGGAAACGTCCCATTACTTTATCACGCTGCACCTGTGTGAGATCTCCATGCAGTGCTTCGATATCATAACCCTCACGGATAAGCGATTCTGTGATACCCTGTGCATCTGCTTTTGTACGGGTGAATACGATACCGTAGATGCCAGGGTTAAAGTCAATCATACGTTTGAGCGTCTCGTACCTGTTGGAATGTCCGGTAACATAATATTGGTGATCGATATTCACATTGGTGGCGTTCACCTTGCCAATGGTAATTTCGAACGGTGATTTCATGAAGCGTTTGCTTACCTGTTTCACCTCAGAAGGCATTGTGGCACTGAAGAGCCATGCGCTCTGGCGTGCAGGGGTATTTTGAAGGATAAATTCAATATCCTCTCTGAATCCCATATTCAGCATTTCATCAGCTTCGTCCAAAACCACGTAGTGAATATTTTCCAGCTGAATAGCCTTTCTTTCGATCAGGTCAATTAATCTGCCCGGCGTAGCCACAACTATATGCGGCCCTTTACGCAAATCGCGGATCTGTTCGCCAATGGATGCGCCACCATAAACAGCCACCACCTGCAAACCAGCCTGGTGCTTTTTAAAGGAAGCAAGATCCTTTGTAATTTGAACACACAATTCGCGAGTAGGACAGATAATAAGCCCCTGCGGATGTTTTTTCTCTTTGTCTACTAACTGTAATAATGGAAGGCCAAACGCGGCGGTTTTTCCGGTACCTGTCTGTGCAAGCCCAACGAAATCTTTTGTACCGCTCAATAAAACCGGGATAGCCTGTTCCTGTATAGGAGTGGGTTCTGTAAAGCCGAGAGCAGTTATAGATTTCAAAAATCCTTCCTCAATACCTAATTCTTCAAAAGTCATCTATATAAATTTTTGCAAAAGTATGCCTTCTGGTTAAATTTCAAGGCAGAAATGGTGAGATGGACCGACCCTGCTGCATATTGGACAGCCAGAGCCAGTAAATTTGTATACAAGCTATTATGGATATGACAAGAAAGGCGCTAAAAGTCGGAAAATCGGTATGCCATCCTCCCCGGCCTGAAGGCCGGGGCAATTAAAGAAGTCCGCGGGGTAATCAGGTTATGCAACGAAAAATATATTGCCCCAAAGTCATTGTATTTGGCTTTTTGCGACCCATCAGATGTCCCTAACGGGACAAAACAGCCGGTTTAAGGGTTCATCAGCCCTTCACACTTTGTATTTGTATTGGCTGTTTTATTTCCCCCTTCACACTTCCTACTTCGCACTTCGTTTCTACCCACCAGATGTCCCTGCCGGGACATAACAACCAGTTTATGATTTCATTAGCCTTTCACACTTTGTATTGGCTGCTTATTTCCCACTTCGCACTTCGAACTTCATACTTAAAAAGAAAGCCCTTCCGTAGAAACGGAACGGCCTCAACGATTGCTTGCCATATGAAAAAAAGCTTAGTTCTTTTTTGTAGTATCTGTAGCTGCTTTAGTTGTATCTACAGTTAATGTAGTTGTATCTGGAGCGATAGTTACCTGAGTATCAACTGGAGCAACTACTGGAGTGTCTTCAACTTTAATTTCAGTAGATTCGCTAGAACCGCATGATACTGCAAATACACTAAGGGCCATGATTACTAATAACTTTTTCATTCTTTGATTTTTTACGTTTGTTATTGACTTATTATTGATTAATACCAGGACGTAAAAAAAGTAACCCGGCATTTTACAATTTTTTTTTTTGTTCCTTTGGGTTACAAAATCTTCACTCACGTATTAATATTGGTCATTTGAGTACCACTGAAAAGGAACAGGATCTGCTTAAAGGATTGGCAAAAAATGACAAAAAGGCGATTGAGGCCATATACAAGGATAATTATAGTCTCATTCAAAACTTTGTCGTCAATAATAACGGTACAGAAGACGATGCAAGGGATATTTTTCAGGAATCCCTGATAGTATTGTACGAAAATACACGGTCACCTTCCTTTTCGCTGAATTGCCAGATACGGACATATTTGTATTCTGTCAGCAGGCGCCTGTGGTTGAAAAAATTGCAGTATGCCCGGCGGTTCGAGTCGCATGTGGAAAATCTGGAAGAAACTGTATCTGTAGAAGAAGACCTGGAGATGCATGAAAAGATGAACAGGCAGTACGGGATCATGCGCGGTGCGATGGGGAAAATTGGTGAGCCCTGCAAAAGTCTCCTGGAGGCTTTTTATGTTCACCACAAAAATATGCATGAGATAGCGTCGTTTTTTGGTTATACCAATTCAGATAACGCTAAGAATCAGAAGTATAAATGTTTGATGAGGTTAAAGAAACTATTCTTTGCACAATATAAAAACGGGAACTGATGGACCAGATTATTCTTTTGGAGGCTGTTGAAAAGTATCTCCGTAATGAGATGAACGCAGAAGAAAGGCTTCAGTTTGAGGATCTTCGGAAATCGAATCCTGAGCTGGACCAGTTGGTGGTAGAGCATCACTTTTTTCTTGACGAGATGGATCGCTACGGGGAAATTAAAAGATTGAAAGCCAATCTTTATGATACCCACCACACTTTACAGGAAAATGGAGAAATCAAAGATGTAAGCCCGGATGTCAAAGGGCGTTTAGTGCAACTTTGGGAAAGATATCGCCGCGTGGTAGCTGTAGCAGCTTCAATTGCAGGTATAACGGCATTGCTTATCAGTGGTATTGTGACCATGCTTACCCCCAAGGCGCCGATAAAAGAAATTGATCTCCTTCGTAAACAGGTTAACAACCTGGAAAGAAAAACTAATAGTCAGAGTGCTGAAATCAACGATGTAAAAAGGAAAATCAATCCTGAAACACCGTTCAAATTTGGTGGCAGCGGATTTCTGATTGATGGTAAAGGATATATATTAACCAGTGCGCATGTAGTAAAAGACGCGGTTCAGGTTTTTGTACAAAATATTAAAGGACAGGATTTCAGGGCAAAAATTGTGTATACAGACGAATTGCGAGATCTGGCTGTTTTAAAAGTAGATGACAACGATTTTAAATCGGTGGGTTCATTGCCTTATGGGATCAGGAAATCCACTACTGATATTGCTGAGCCCATATTTACCCTGGGATATCCAAAAGAAGAAATTGTTTATGGTGAAGGATACCTGAGTGCAAAAACCGGCTTGAAAGGCGATACTATGGCTTGCCAGATCTCCATTTCTGCCAACCCCGGAAACTCAGGTGGTCCGGTACTGAATAAAAATGGCGAAGTAATCGGTATACTTAACGCACGTCAAACCACAGCCGAAGGTGTTGTTTTCGCTGTTAAGTCACAGAATATTCTCCGTATGGTAGACGAACTGAAGAAAAAAGATACCAGCCAGCAAATCAAATTGAATTCCAATTCATCTTTGAAAGGAATGGAGAGAGTGCAGCAGGTGAAAACGATTGAGAACTATGTGTATATGATCAAGGTGGTCATGAAATAGACGGTAGACGGTAGAGAACAGCCAATACAGGTTTTAGGTTATAGGTTTTAGGTTTAAAGTAAATACAGCCAAAACTTAGACAGTAGATAGACTGTAGAGGACGGCCGTTTTTTGGTTCATATTAAATTCTCAAGCTGTCTCCGTGAATCTCCTGTATTAATACTCCGGCTGTTTCTCTTTGTAATATAATTCGATTCCTGGTTCATATTAAACTCTCAAGTTATCTCCGTGAATCTCCTGTATTAAAACTCCGGCTGTTTCTCCGTGTAACAAAATATCCCTGGGCAAAGAACTGCCATTCAGCAATGCGAAGTACCAGGTGCGAAATGAGAAGTGTACATTCAATATACATGAGCAATTAACTACGAAGTTGTTCAGACTTCCCACTTTGAACTTCATACTTGTATTTGACTCATTTACATATTGACTCCACTTATGCCGGTCGTTTTTTCAAAATGAAAGACTTGCTTAGAAAAGAAAAAGGATCCGGTTTTGCCAGATCCTTCGTCAATAAGTTATTAGAGTAAAATTTAAACTGCGTTTTTGATTTTAGGAAGCGGCCATAATCTGGATGGATATTCGCCTCGTTGAACGAGATTGTTAATACTGGTCCTCACTTCAGGCGCATCTTCTTTATATGTAACTCCGAACCATAAAGCAGAAGTTGGAATCACTTTGATTACACCTTTCGCACTTTGAATGAATCGATCTGCAACAATCGGAATAAAAAATTCAGACTTGGCTTCATTGATATGATTATCGAGAAAATCATTGAACAACTCCTGTGAATAGTCGAAAACTGCCGGTGAAAAACACCAGAAATTCATCGACACCTGCGAATTGATTGCAATTTCACGGGGTTGTTGGTTGTCGTCACATATAATGGCGCCATTTTGATTACTGATATTTAGGCGCTCAGCAATTGCAGTAAGGTTGCCGCTTTCGTTCACCTGGCAAACTCCCCGATTGACAGTACCGTTATCTGAAAGTGTTTTCAACAATTCATATCCTATAATGGACCATGTTGTATCATTACAATCATTGACCAGAAAGTCGTAAGCTTTCTTAAACGCATCAAAACCATAAAAATCATCTGCATTGATTACGGCAAAAGGTTCCTTCACAACTTCCTTTGCACAAAGAACCGCGTGCGCCGTTCCCCAGGGTTTTGCCCGCTCGGCAGGCAGTTCGTGATTGCCAAGATAAGACCTCAGATCCTGGTAAACATAATCTGTCTCTACTTTGCCTTCCAGTTTTGGCTCAAATATGGCCTTAAAATCTTCAGCAAATTCTTTACGGATAATAAACACGATCTTGCCAAATCCAGCGCGGATGGCATCGTATATTGAGTAATCCATTATCGTTTCACCACCGGGTCCAAATGATTCGATCTGTTTCATTCCGCCGTACCGGGAAGCCATGCCTGCAGCCAAAATCAGCAAAGTTGGTTTCATTAAGCTTGTTTTTTAATCTTTGAGGTTCAAAATTAGGTCATTATAAGAATTCAGACCATACTTAACTCTAGCATGAATAACGGAATAAGCATACAAAATTGTACAATTCAACCGGTGATTAATGAAATTATCAAGTCGCGGCGCGTGATTTGGGATGTTCTCAGGTTAGACCGGATTCATCCACAAATATCTGGCAATAAATACTTTAAACTTAAATATGCCCTTTCCGCAGCTAAAAGTAATCAAAAAACGGGCCTGCTGACTTTTGGTGGAGCGTGGTCTAATCATTTGCTCGCAACCGCTGCTATGGCTAATCTTGAGGGTTTTAAATCCGTTGGATTAATCCGGGGAGAAAAACCCCTGGTCTATTCGGCTACACTTAGAGATGCTTCCGAACTGGGCATGGAATTAAGATTTTTATCAAGGGAAAGTTATCGTCAGCTATCAAGAGTTTACCAGGGTGAGTTTGAAGAGGAATATCCTGATTATCAGTATATACCCGAAGGAGGTTATGGAGAGTACGGTGCAAAAGGTGCTGGAGAAATACTTATGGTTCATAATACGGAAGATTATGACTGGATTGTAACAGCTTGTGGAACAGGCACCACCATAGCAGGCCTGGTCTTCACCGCCAAACCATTCCAGCAACTTTTGGGAATCAGCGTGTTAAAAAATCATTTTGATCTGCGATACGACATTTCGTCGTTGCTTGAAGACTATACTTTGATTGAAAAAATTTCCTTTGAAGACCGCTTCCATTTTGGTGGATACGCCAAACATTCGCCCAAACTACTGGCATTTATGGAGAAATTTTTCCAGGATCACGCTATCCCAACTGATTTTGTATATACCGGAAAACTAATGTATGCTGTGAACCAATTAGTTAATGAAGGCTGGTTTAAGTGTGGAAGTCGAATTTTAACGATTCATTCTGGTGGATTACAAGGAAATCGATCATTAAAACCAGGACTTCTGTCGTTTTAAAAAATATCGCATATTATCTTTGCCCCAATACCTGACGCTGAATTATTACGTTAGCTTTCTTACCATGAAATCCTTTGGAACCCTGATTTTTTCTTTACTGCTTTTAACCACCCTTAGATCCCGTGGACAGGATACACTTCCTTCATTTTCAGTGATTAATCAATCGGGAAAAGTCATTGTGAGTTGGGTTAACCCATTCGACAGCCTGGTACAAATCAGTATACAGCGATCACCCGACTCGGTTCGTGGATACAAAACAATCATGACCATTCCGGATGCCAGCTCCATTACTAACGGATATTTAGATAGTAAGGCTCCTAACACTACCCAGTATTATCGGATTTATGTGCAGCAGCAGGCTGGAAAATATTTCTTTACTTCTATAAAACGACCATCCGCTCCACTCCCCGGTGCAAAACAGTATTCGCTGGCGACGAATAATGGTAATTCAAGAAGCACCAATGGCAATCCCAAAAATGATGGCAAAATCAAACCTCCGGATACGAAAAATCTTTTTACTCCATCAATTTTCATTTTCACCAACCCGGATGGTAATGTTGTAATTGCATTACCGGAGTCAAAAAGTACTCAATACAGTATTAAATTCTTTCACGAAAACGGTGAAGCATTGTTTCAAATGGCGCAGGTCAAAGAGTCTGTACTGACACTGGATAAATCCAATTTCTTCAGATCAGGCTGGTTCAAATTTGAATTGTACGAAAATAGTGTGCTGAAGGAAAAAAGTAAATTCTATATTCCTAAAGACCGGCAGTAACGAGTCTGCATTCAAAAACATCCTCAAAATTCGTTTTCAGCTGCTGCTTAACATCGGCTATCGGAATTGGATAACCGATTTCAGCTTCCAGTGAAGTAACTTTTTTGTCGGCTATTCCGCAGGGAATGATATGATTGAAATAGCTTAAGTCAGTATTTACATTCAGCGCAAATCCATGCATCGTAATCCACCGGCTGCAACGCACACCCATAGCGCAAATCTTACGTTCTCTGCCTTTGATATCCGGCTCAATCCAAACCCCGGTTTCACCTTTGCTTCTTTCACCTTTAACTCCAAAATCCGCAATTGTACGGATGATAACTTCTTCAAGGTTGCGCAAATATTTTCCGATATCAGTATAAAACCTTTCAAGATCAAGAATTGGATAACCCACAATTTGTCCGGGTCCATGAAAGGTGATATCACCGCCGCGGTTGGTTGGATAATAGGCAATGCCCTTTTCAGCCATTTGCTCTTCGGAAATCAGAATATTTTCAGTTTTTCCACTTTTCCCTAAAGTATAAACCGGGGGATGTTCACAAAAAAGCAGATGATGGCGGGTAACTGAGTCGATATCGTTCAATTGAGTTCTGGCGGCGATACCTTTGGCAGCAACTTTTCGCTGAATGTTTTCCTTCATCAAACGTTCCTGTAATTCCCATGCCAGGCCATACTCCATCATTGCAAGATCCAGAAATACAACCTCTTGTTCCATAACCTTACAAAGGTAAAGTCTTTGCTTTGATAATAACTTTACGTAAAATGCACTCATGATTAACGAAGCAGAAGATATCGGACAAGACGAATTAACAGAAGGCAGTGAAGAATTGTTTGAGCGACTGTCGATTACGGTTGATAAAGGCCAGGAACCATTAAGGGTTGATAAGTTTTTACAGGCGCGTATTCAGGGAGGTTCGCGTAATAAGATTCAACGTGCGATTGAACAGGGAATGGTACAGGTGAATGGAAAAGTCATTAAGGCGAATTACAAAATTAAACCTGCCGACCAGATCATATATTTTTCGGAGAATACACCCGAGGAGTTTGAGATTGTTCCTGAGAAAATGGACATCGATTTTGTATTTGAAGATGATGACATTATGGTGATAAATAAGCCCGCCGGGATAGTGGTTCATCCAGGCAGCGGCAATTACACCGGAACACTGGTAAACGGAATTGCCTGGTACTTAAAGCAGCAAAGGCCAGATTTAACAGAAAACCAATTACCAAGATTTGGCCTCGTACATCGGATAGACAAAAATACAAGTGGACTAATGTTGCTGGCCAAAACCGACAAAGCAAGTATGGATCTGAGTAACCAGTTTTTTGAACATACTGTCGAACGGCGTTATCATGCATTAGTATGGGGAGACTTTGAAGAAGATAATGGAACAATCACAGGGCATGTGGGCAGGCACCAGCGTTTCAGAAAAATTATGGATGTATATCCTGATGGCGAATTTGGAAAGGAAGCAACTACACATTTCACCGTTATTGAGCGATTCAAATATGTAACGCTTGTTGAATGCAAACTCGAAACAGGTCGTACGCATCAGATCCGAGTGCATATGCAACATATAGGTCATCCGCTTTTTAATGACGATACATATGGTGGAGATAAAATTATGAAGGGAACAGTATACGCCAGGTACAAGCAATTTGTCGACAACTGTTTTGCCGTGTGTCAGCGCCAGGCCTTACATGCAAAAACGCTTGGATTTACGCATCCGCGTACGCGGGAACGTATGCAGTTCGTTAGCGAATTACCTGAAGACATGAAGTTGGTGATCGAGAAATGGCGTTCCTACATCGTGTGACCATTATCGTAGTATGAGCAGTTAGTGAACATCAAATATTGTTGCTGTAAACACTCCCCTTTCCCTGCCCTTAAGAAAAACGCCCCAGTTACCATTGTAACGGATCACGGCGGGATAGAGGTATTGTCCGGAATGTTTCATTTCCACATCCATGCTTACATCGAAATTATAAACACCGGCGCCATAGCTCATATTATAAGTACGCGCGAGTACTTCAAATGTTTTATAGTCGAACCATGTAATCATTTCATCAATTACAATCTTATCTTTTTTGCCGCCGATATCTTCTTTTGCTTTAATTGTAAAAACATAACAGGTTGTGCCATATCGTTCAATCATATCAATTCCAAAATCATACAGCGGTGCGTGTGTTTTATCGAAGATTTGTACTTTGTCTCCCATCAACGGGATACCGGGAATATCTTCACCCGGATTAAAAAAAAGCATCTTCAATTGTTCCTTATGTTTCTCAATACCCGACTTCCCTTTGATGCTGTGCATTTCACCTTTTACAATATTGGTTTCCCCGCACACCGTATCGAATGCAAAGAATAATCCATCATACATTTCAGCAGTGTAATATTTGTATTCATGCTTACGGTCATAAAAATCACCATCGACTTTTTCTTCCAATACTTTTGTTATACGGCATCCATTAAAAACATCCTGTTGAGTCCTGCTGTACAATGTCGCTTTTATGCGGCCTTTCTTATCCATCATCCTCACATCATTCAATGCTGTATAGTTCAGGATCCTAAGATTGCGGAATGCTTTGTAAAAACTGGTATCAGTCCTTACCCTTGATATAAATCCTTTAACATCAGTATTACTTCTGATAAATACCTCAGACAATGTAACCGCCCGGCCATCTATATTTACTGTCGTATCTCTTGATTGGGCATTTAGTTCTTTTATAGAAGAAATTAAAATTACCAGAACGATTGCAGTAACTCTAATATTGGTAATTGAGGTATTGAGGATATCGCTGCAGTTTTTTTTCAATAGCAGATTTTCAATAAAACATTATTTCTGAAAAGCCATCTTATAATCAACTTTCACTTTACCTTTTGAGATGTCGTCAAGCTTTTTTTTGATGAGTTTTTTCTTTAAAAGAGAGATATGGTCAATAAACAATTTCCCTTCCAGATGATCATATTCATGTAGAATAATTCTGGCCGTAATTCCATGAAATGTTTGCTGATGAGCAACGAAATTTTCATCCAGGTAATCGAGCGATACTTCTGCGTTACGCGAAACATCTTCTCTTACTTTAGGTATACTCAAACAACCTTCGTTATATGACCATTTTTCGCCATTCAAACCTACAATATGGGCATTTATAAAAAGACCTTTTATACCCGGTTCATCCGGATAAATACCTTTTTCATCGTCGTCCTGGTTATCGAATATCTGGGTACTATCAACAGTAAACAGCCTGATCGGGCGGTTGATCTGCGGAGCAGCCAATCCCACGCCATTTGAAGCATACATTGTGTCCCACATATCGGCAATCAATTTCTCCAATTCAGGATAATCAGGAGTGATATCAGTTGCCACCTGGCGCAACACCGGGCTGCCATATGCCATTATTGGTAAAATCATGACGGTAAAGATAAAATATTCAGGTGAATGTGAGAAAAGTGCGAAGTGCGAAGTACGAAGTCTGAAGTCCCTGACTAAAGACTCAAGACTGATGACTTAAGACTGTTCAAGATATTCCTGCAGCATCATAGTAGCGGCGATTTCATCAACCAGGGCTTTGTTGCGCCTGTCTTTTTTCTTCATACCCATTTCAAGCATAGCCCGGGAAGCCATTTTAGACGTATATCGTTCGTCTACTCCAATTATCTGGGTAGAAGGAAAAGTTTTCTTCAGGCGGGTTATGAAATGTTCCACATCTTTTGTGATATGGGTTTCACTGTCGTCGAGATTACGGGGCTCGCCGATGATGATTTTCTCCACGGGCTCCTTCAGCATATACTCTTTCAGGAAATTCATCAGGCGGGGAGTTTCCACTGTACATAAACCTGTAGCAATTATCTGCATGGGGTCAGTAACCGCAATACCGGTACGTTTTAATCCATAGTCAATTGATAGTATCCTCGCCATAATAATCAGCGCAAAAAAAGATCAGTAATCGTAAAAAAGGCAAATACCACACTGGCAATTCCATTAGCTGTCATAAATGCAAGATTGACACGGCTGAGATCAGTCGGCGAAACAACTGTATGCTGGTAGAAAAGCATTCCGATAAATATTATAAGTCCCACCCAATACCACACTCCAAAGTCACCATACCATCCTGCGAGCACAACGAAACCTGCAGATAAAACATGAAGCAGTTCTGACACACGTAAGGCTTTGTTTTTTCCCAACCATGAAGGAATACTATAGAGTTCATTTTTCTGATCAAACTCTTCATCCTGCAATGCATAAATGATGTCAAATCCACTCACCCAGAATACGACAGCGAAAGAGAAAAAGACAGGCAAAGGTGAGAACTGTCCTGTTACTGCGAGATAGGCACCAATTGGCGCCAATGACAATCCAATGCCTAATATAAGATGGCAGAGCGGTGTAAATCTTTTAGTATAGCTATATCCCAATACAACTGCGAGAGCAATAGGTGAAAGATAAAAGCACAGCAGGTTAATAAACCATGTGGTGGTTATA
>JANPJC010000230.1:0-7237 GCA_031425315.1 Chitinophagales bacterium | reverse complement strand
TTTAATAAAACTTAGTCCGCGGTACTGCACCAGGTAAGTTGGAAACCAGGTGAGGAAAAACCATAATGTTGCATTCACACAAAACTGCGCGAGGTATATTCCCCATAGATTTCTTTTAGTCAATACCTGTTCCCAGTCTTTTCGGCTCCATCCCGCTTTTTTGGCAGCGGCAGATTTTTTACCGAGGTCACCTCCGCCATCTTTGATATATTTCAACTCCTCTTCACTAACCCTGGGATGTTCGTGTGGATCCCTGTAAAAAATATACCAAACGACACCCCAGATCAAACCGATCAATCCGGTAACTATAAATAACCCGCGCCATCCTGTATAATGCTGCAATGCCACCAGACCGGGGGTTAAAAATGCGAGACCAATAAACTGTCCTGCCACATACATTGCGGTAGCAGAAGCTCTTTCGTGATTGGGAAACCAACTGGTGACAATACGGTTATTGACAGGGTAAGAAGGCGCTTCAAATGCACCCGTTGCCAGGCGAAATGCAAACAAACTGGCAAAGCCTTTTGCAAATGCCTGCAGTACGGTGGCAACTGACCAGGTAATTAAACAGATTGCATATAATAATCGTGGTGCTATCCTGTCGGCCAACATTCCGCCGGGAATTTGCAATGCTGCATACGACCATCCAAATGCAGAAAAGATATAACCCATGGTGACCGTATCAAGCCCAAGATCTTTGCTTAATCCGGGTGCCGCCACAGCTAGATTTGTCCGGTCGATGTAATTAATCACCACGTTCATGAATACCAATGCGATCATGGTATACCTTACACGACCGGTTGAATTTGAAGGGGAGGCCATATTGGGAAATTATTTTTGAATCGTGAATCGTCAATCGTGAATCGTGAATGAACGGCCGCACGGTGAGGTGAATCAGTGAATGTGTCAATGAGTGAATTCAAAGCAGGTGAGAAAAATATCCAATTTAAAACCTACAACCAGCAACGCCTTTTCTTTGTAGCGGCAAGGCTTGCCTTGCCGCTACAAAGAACAGCACTGTGAACAAATTACCTGCAACCAGCAACGGCTGTTTAACCCGCAACGTTTCCCCTAACTTCGCACTTCGCACTTCTTACTTCGCACTTACTTCGCCGTCCACCCTCCATCAACAGTAACCATCGATCCCACCATATAATTAGCAGCATCGCTGGCCAACAAAATTGCAACACCCTGAATCTCTTCAAGTTTTGCCCAGCGAGCCAAAGCAGTGGCTCCCACGACAAATTTTTTACCCTCTTCAGTATCCGCAATTGACAAATTCATATCGGTCAAAAACGGCCCCGGACAAATTGCATTAACGTTAATGTTAAATGGTGCGAGTTCTAATGATAAAGCCCTGGTCATTTGCACCACCGCCCCTTTACTTGAAGCATATGGTGTACGATTGGATAGTCCCACCAAACCCAGGGTACTCGCCAGGTTGATTATTTTTCCACTACCATTCTTTTTCATTTCAGGAACAACTGCACGGCAACACAACCATGTGCCGTTAACATTTACATTCATCACTTTTATAAAATCATCTTCCGATAATTCATCAATAGCCCCACGGATATTGATGCCCGCACTATTGATCAGGATATCAATTTTGCCAAAAGCTTTTATGGCTTCCTCGGCCATCGTTTTGGTTTGCGAGAGGTTAGTAATATCTGCGGCAAAAGATAACACCTTAGTACCATAATCATTATGCAGGGTTTCTGCTGCTGCCTGGCCTTCTGCCGCGTTACGGTTGACCAGCATTATATCTGCACCCGCAGAAGCTAAACCTGCCGCCATTGCAAATCCTAAACCTTTTGATCCACCTGTTATAATTGCAGACCTCCCTGTTAAATCAAAAAGTTTAATCCCCAGTAATTTATCACTCATCGTACGAAATATTAATTTGAACTCACTACTAAATTGTATTCAATAAATTCTTTTTCTTTGAATACTCAAAACATTCAAGAATGTTTTTTTCTTCCTGTATTAGTTTCTCTTCTGAAGATAAGGAAGATACCCTTGGCAATGTATTTGATTTTTTTTGTCTGACCATTCTTAAAACCGAAGCGAGCTCTTTACCATCGAGTCCATTAAATGATTGCCAGTAGCTTTCTTTCAAACAAGGTATTTGCAATGGATCACGCGTAATCATTTCAAGACAGAATGTAACAGCGGGATTATATTTCCGGCACAACGCAAACATTTTATCCAGATCAAGCATACCCTTTCCTAACGGCACTTCGGACAGCAGGAATCCATCTTCATATTCATCCACACCCATATCCTTTACATGTGTACTCACTACATATGGTGCCAGCTTCTCCACCACGTCCATTGGATCTTCGAGTAATGAAATACTATTGCCAAAATCAAGTGTCACACCTATCCATTCCGACTGCAATTGTTTCATAGCGTTTACGAGTTCATCCGCCCGCCAGTCTTTATGATTTTCCACAGCAAGTTGTATTTTATGTTTCTTTAAAACAGACTCTGCTAAACGCAATGAATCCATCGCTTTCCTTTTAAAAATTTCCACTTCCGCTTCACTATGATATACCTCATAACGTCTGCCACTTGAAGTTACAGTTCGTAATACTACTGCTCCCGCTTCTTTCGCAGCGATAATCTCTTTTTCAAAACGGCCGAGATCGTTTTCTCCTGCAGGTACAGCTATCGAGCCTTCCAGAAAAAGGCCAAGCTGTTCTCTTTTCGTCCGCAGCTTTTTTGCAAAATCCATTGACCAGTCCCTTACTAAAACCTGTACACCACCGGCGCCAATGCTATTGCAATGTTCCATCAGCATTACAGCATCGGTGAAGGGTGGAAATTTATCAGACTGATATTTTGATTGCCAGCGGATCCCATAGGAATGAACTACCACGCCCATTTTCATATCCCTGAACCGACCAGGAATTGATGCCGGAAAGAATACTCCTCCTGCTCCGATTGCACCAACCTGCTGAATGAAATCCCTTCTTTTCATTGCACCGATTTTATTTTTCTGTGATACTGCCCGTTGTGCTGATATGATTATTTAGATCAGCGGCTGTCCATGGCATCACCCTGCCTTGAGACAGATGCCTTGTTTTGCTTATCATCCGGTTGCTCACCGGAGTGGCTGAGTTTGTCCACTCATTCCGTATATAAGTAAGCACCGCTGCGATATCCCCATCATCCATTGTTGAATGTGCGGGCATCACAGGCAAAATCTCAGGTGCATCATATTTTTTTCCATTCACCTGCAGCGGCCCTTCAATTCCATGCAATAAAAGCAATACCAATCGCTTCTCATCGCCCAATACCCATTCAGAATTCACTAATGGTGGCGCAAATCTTTTAACACCTTCACCATTGGTACCATGACAACCGGAGCATGATGTAAGGTATACCTGGCGGCCCATTACAAATTGTTTTCGTTCATTTTCAGTAAGGGATTTTTTAATAGTCGTTTTTGTAGTATCAGGAACATGACCCGGCCAGGAAAAAACGCTGTTAATTGCATCTGTCCATTTGAGACTCGCTTTCACTTCGCTATTATTTAAAATTGCAGGTTTCGAGTGCAATGAAAATATTTTTTTAGTGGTGTTGGCAGATTGCAAACTGATTGCATTTAAAACAATCTTATGACCCCATCCTGTTTTGTCAGATTGATTTACCAGGGACAATAGTGCAGCAGATTCATCAGGATGGTTATTCTGCAAAACTGCCATAGTAAGCATTTCAATTAAAATTTCTTTTGAAGGCTGAGATGTTTTTAAAAATTCAGTTGTAAAAAGATTATGCAAAAAACCATATTCCCTTTTGTAAAGACCACTCAGCATTGCATCGCGTATCAATGGTGATTCAACATAATTGGCTGCTATATCTTTCAAAATAATCTGCTGATTTTTAACCGGCAAAACGGAAGAGCTTAATGCAATTTGCAAAATCTGTTTTCCATCCCCTGCTTTCAATTTTTCTTTCATGAGGGTAAAAACTGCCGCTGCGATACTGTCATTCTTTAGAGCGATCGGCTCAAGCATCCTGAGTGCCGTATTACTCAAAATGATATTTTCAGATTTCAACATTGGGATTAAAAAATCTGTCTGTGATTGTTCCAATGCATATAAAATCCACATGGCATGAAGCCTTCCCAACATGTCATTGCTATTCAATACAACAGATTTCAATCTGGCATAAAAAGATGAGTCATTTCTCTCAATCAATAATCGGTGAGCATGGTCCCTCACCCAGCCACTTTTGTGTGAAAGCAAATTAATCAGTTCAGATGAGGGGAGTGATGACATTGGTGGTGCCAAAGTCAATACTGCATCTTTGGGAACTATTTTCCATATCCTTCCCTTATGTATAGGCGAAATTAAACCCCGTTGCATAGTGGTTTCCCGTAAATAGGGCGTAACATATGTTCCATGTTGCACCAGGCCGCGATACATATCAGCAATATACAATGCACCGTCGGGTCCGGATGTAATATTCACCGGTCTGAATCTTTCATCGGTGGATGCAAGAAATTCCTTACCCGGTGATGGATCCTGCGCGGAGATAAGGGTACCATTTTGTTTCAGCACATTTCGTTTCACCAGGTTGCCGGCCGGTTCACACACAAATACATTTTGATTCCAGGTAACCGGGAATAAATTTTCGCGGTAATAATATGGCGAACATGCCGCTGTAAATTCCTGTAATTTTCCTGCGCTATCCAGTGTGCCCGGAACATAACCGCGATTCACTGCAGGATTAGGCCTGATGGGATAAATCCTTCTATCATTCGTTAATCCATGATCTATGCCTGTGGTTGGGTGATGATGGCTATTCCGCGAAAAATAATTTGGTGGTACAAGATCAGCATGCAATTGCGACCAGTTGTAATTATAGTACAGTCTTCCTTCGTCATCATGTGTAATTCCCCATTGACCGCGAAATTCTGTGCTGTCTTTTACCCATTGATCCGCAACCATTTTATACCTGAACCGTGAACGAGCATTGTAATACCAATTATCAATATTGTATAGTAACCCGTTGGATGAATGCTCCGGGCTTGGACCATCAGCATATACCGAATCTACTAATTCTTTTAAATCGGCACGCAGGTCGCCATTATCATCTTTTGTAAACCATAATTTTCTATTTTCAGCCACCAGCAAGCCACCTTTGGCAAATGCGATAGCTCGTGGCAGCACAAGACTGTCAAGATAAACTGTTGCAATATCCATACGGCCATCGCTGTTGGTATCTTTCAAAACTGAAATTCGCCCGATAGGTTCCTTTTCCAGTTTGCCATCAATATCGGGCATAAAACCGCGCATTTCCACCACCCATAAACGGCCATCGGGATCAAACTGTATTACAACAGGGTCCTGCACCATCGGCTCCGCGGCAACAAGTAAGATATCAAGATCGGGAGATATTTGAAAAGTTTTTTGTTCTTCCTCAGGGGTGAGTACCGGCGAAGCGGCATGCATATTGCGGTCAGGCGCACCTGCACATCCATATAAAAGGCAATGCAGGAAAACAGCAACAACAGCGTAGCAGATTTTGAACGATGGCAAAGCATTAATTGAATGAACAGTAATTTATAACATTTTTTTTAAAAGTTGGTAGACAGCAGATGACACTAGAGAACAGCCCATACAGCCAGCGGTGAGCAGTATGTCTATAGACCCACGCGGCGTTAATATTTCAGTTGAAATAACTTTGAATTTTTGCTTTACTCTGCTAAACTCAAATGCTCCGCTCAACTCTGTGGCCAAGAAAAATTACCACCGCGAAAATGTTAGATGTTTTAACGCAGGCCCGTAAAGTGTAGCGGAGGCTTTGAGATGAGCCGAGGAAAAAAAAGCAATAAAAAAACGTACAACGTAGAAGAGTATTGGCTGTTCTCTACTCTCTACCAACACTTGTATGGGCTGTTCCCTGCTTACTGCTCACTGCTCACTGCTCACTGCTCATCACTCACTTAAAAATCATTTACTCTTATGATGTACATGCATTTTACTTTCCCCGGATAATTCATTGAATGTTTTTGTACTCTCAGGCGTTTTAATATCAGTAAGCCTTTTCATGGTATAACCTGATAATTTCGGAAGTTTAGAACGTTTTACCATTGCGACTGCGCGGTTGATATCTTTGGCGACCAGTGGCTCAAAGGCATACCAAACCATCAGAGGAATATTTTGATCTGTGCTGTCTTCTCCATGCTGCATCAATGCATCCATTACACCCCATCTTTTTTCTAAAGGTGTGCGTTGCATGGCAGCAGAGATATACAACCTTACCATAGAAGATGGATCCACCTGCGCAAGTGATTTCATTTTTTCCACCGCTTTTTCTGATGGATTATTTTCTTCAACAAGTAGTTGAATAGCCCAGCTACGGATATATTCACTCTCATGATCCATCAGCGCAACCAACTCTTCTGTACTGATCCCTTTAGTAACATGCAAAACCCACAGCGCACGGAGTTTCCTCGTTACATCCGGATTATCATTCAGCATTTTCTTCAATGCTTCGTGTACCTGCTGATTGCCTCCGCGCTGCGCCAATATCAACCTGGATTGCCTGACGTACCAGTCATTTTTATTGAGCTGATGCTGCACGAGTTCCATATCTGTTGCATTTAATAAATCAACTTTTACAAACCGGTCATTTTCATTCCTGATTGTAAATATGCGTCCCGTTGTTTTATCATGTACATCAGGATTTGGGCTATGGCATTGGTTTTTATCATACCAGTCAATGGCATAAACAGATCCGGTAGGCCCATACTTCAAATTCAGCCATTGCGACCACGCATCGTTAGTGAGCAGAAAATCCTTGCCATGTGCACCTGTATACCCTGAGCCTTTTCGAATCAAATGATCAATATTCACCCGGCTGCCGTGTATATTATTCATGAAAATATCATTACGGTATTCTGCGGGCCAGCTATCACCACCGAGGTAGACCATAGCTCCTGCATGTGCATGTCCCCCACCCTTACTATCCGAACGGAAATTACCGGCATGAGGACCACGGTCACCGATCCAATGTACATGGTCGGCCATCGTTTTAATGTCATCAAAAGTATACTGCGGATGAGGCCTTGCCTGCCTTATATACCTGCCCCCCTGAATTACCTGGTATAAATGTTCCACCACACATGCAGTAATGAATGCATGTCCGTAATCATTCCAATCAATCCCCCATGGATTACTTGTGCCTTCTGCATATAATTCAAACTGTTTTGTTTTGGGATGCA
>JANPJC010000229.1:0-1749 GCA_031425315.1 Chitinophagales bacterium | reverse complement strand
ATGTAGGCTTCCCGTACAAAGGGTAAATCATCGGGATGAATGATTTCGGCCCACACGGTGACGGCAGTTGTTACTTCAGACTGGCCAGTATAGTCGAGCCAGGTTTTGTTCCAGTAAAAAATGGGGGCCACAGGATCAGGATCAATACTAAAAACAAACATAGGACTTTCATCGGCAAGCCTGCGAAAACGTTCTTCGCTCTCCTCAATTTTCTTACTGGCTTTTACTGCTTCGGTAACGTCCTGTACAATTGCCATAACACCCAAAATATTTCCTTCCGTGTCCCGGTAAGGCTGGTAGACTATGTGCAAAAAGCCTTCGATTTTTTGGCCATTCATCACCATTGGGTATGGGCTATCATAAAGGTGGATCGGTTCACCTGTTTTAAGCACTTTTTCCAGGAATGGTTTATAGTATGTTTCTGCATCCGGGATAATACTAAACAGGGGTTTACCCATCAATGCTTCAGCTTCAATGCCAATGAGGCGGCCATAAGCTTCATTTACTATTTCCACTTTCATCTCAGCACCGGTAAGCACAATTATAGCTGCAGTGGCATCTCTTACCAGGTTTTTAAAACGTTGTTCGCTTTCTTCAATTATCTTTTCTGACTTTTTCCGTTCGCTTATATCTGTAAAAAGAATGGCAACTCTATGGCTTTTATTTTCTCCAATTTGAAAAGCATAAACTTCAAACCAGCGACCCATCACTTCTGAACCTTCAATAAAACGGATAGCAGTTCCGGTTAATGCCACGTTGCCGTAAATCTCAAACCACTTTTCTTCAAGGTTTGGCAATAACTCCCGAGCGGTTCTGCCTATCGCATTCATTAAACCTGTTTGTTTTTCAAATACAGGATTTACTTCCACAAATAGATAATCAACTGGTTTATTGCTCTTGTCGAAAATGATATCCACAATGCAAAACCCCTGATCCATGGTTTCAAAAAGATTGCGGTATTTTGTTTCACTGGTTCTTATTTTCTCTTCTGCCTGAATACGTTCAGTGATGTCGACAGATGAACCGATAAAACCTAAGAATTCATTGTCGGGCCCCAGGCGTGGATTTCCCTTGGCTATTACCCATCGCCATGCACCATCAGCCCTCCGCAAGCGGCATTCTAATGAGAAAGAACTGCGTTCGGCAAGGGCCGCATTTGTTATATCAAACGTAGATTGTAGATCATCCGGATGAATAATTTTTTTCCAATCAGCAATGCCTTCATTTGTTGATGCCCCTATAAAATCAAGAAACGTTTTGTTATAATAGACCGGCATTCCGTTGGCATCAATACTCCAAATCAGCACCGGTGCAGCATCCGCAACAGAACGGAAGCGGCTTTCACTTTCTTTGATTCTTTCTTCACCCAGTTTACGTTCGGTAATGTTATTAAACACATTGGCCACTTTACGGCTGCCCTCGCCACCTATCCTTGATGAATGAATTTCAAACCAGCGGTTTAATGAGCTTACAAACTGTTCGTAACGAACAGGTTCACCTGTAAGCACAATTTTTCCCATACGTTCGAGTAAGTCGTCTTCAATGCCAGGAATTAATTTACGTACACGCTGCCCTATTGCTGAACGGGGTATCCCGCTCATTGCCTCATGTTCAGCATTCATTTCAAGAAAAACGTAATCAACAGCTTTTCCATTATCGTCAATCAATACTTCAACTATGTTAAAGCCTTTGTCTATCGAATTAAAAAGCATCCGGTATTTTTCTTCAGATTTGCGCAGGGCTTCTTCT
>JANPJC010000228.1:0-15633 GCA_031425315.1 Chitinophagales bacterium | reverse complement strand
ATAAATTTCCACTTCCATTGATAATCATTTCGAATGGAGGTCTCTGTTTGTGAAGGGAAGAAAGTAAATAAAACTGTCTCCATTGATAATCTTTTCGAAAGGAGGTCCCTGAGCCAGTCGAAGGGAAGAAACTTCAGAAACCCTAAACATAAGTCCCGCTCGATTTTTTTCCCACGAGATCTTACTATAAAAGTTGAATCAACCTGAAAAAAAATCGAGCGGGACTCAGTGGTGGGGGTGGTGCCTTTTTCTTCCCTTCGGCAGGCTCAGGGACCGCGCATAGTCAATGAATTTCAATTCCTAATGATCCTTTTACATTGATTATCTAAAAAAAATCGAGCGGGACTCAGTGGTGGGGGTGGTGCCTTTATCTTCCCCTCGACAAGCCTCAGGGACCGCGCATAGTCAATGACCTTCAATTCTTATTGAACCTTGTAACATGGATTCTCCAAAAAATCTAACCGTCACGGTATCAATCCAATCTTTTGTGAATGTGCAATCGCTTCTGAAGTATGAATAAAGTAAGAACAATGTACGCCTGATGCTTCTATTTTTTCAATTAAGCTTCTTGTCATGGGTTCATTTTTATGAAGTATACGTCTCAGATAAACCGCAAATATTTTTCCGGGGAAATCTCTGACAATGGAGGCATATATTGTAGGATCCTGCTGGGAGTCATCCCCAAGCAAAACATATTGATGGTGTGGAAATGCTTTTAAAATACGTACGATACGCACATATTTTTCAGCATGTTTACCCTGCCCTGTTTTTAGCAGGTCCTTAAATTGCTTCATTTGACTCAGCAGGAAGACTCCCTGTGGCAATTCGTGCTTCCTGCAAAATTCCGTTATGTAATCGAACAAATTCCATTCACTGCTGCTCACATAAAAAAACGAATTAGGTATGTCATTGGTAGCACCCGCTTTTGAGAGCAATTGGTAATGCTTCACCACGCCGTCAAAAGGTTTTCGGCTTTGAGCATTCTTAGTAAAAAGTAAATAAAGACGCTTGCGCAGATTAGAAGAATGTGAAATCAAAAATGTATCATCAATATCCGAAATAAATGAATACCGGGACGTATGCGGAAAATAGATGCTGCCTTCAGCATATGCAATAACCGAATTGTCCTTATCAGAAATATAGCTTGCGCGAACGGCACCCCATCCCGCAGTTATCTTGTTAACCGGTTTCCATTCCAACTTAAAGAAGCCATCCTCAGCAGTTCGCGTTTCATGAATTTCTCCGTTCCACTCCAGCCGTACCAAAGCATTCGCCCTGGAGCGTACAATAAAGAGCCGTAGTAACGAAAACATATTGATCAGGAAACTATCAGTATATTTTTTTGTTGGCATGGGACCCATGCTTAATACATGACCGAAAACCAGGATATCATCGTTATCACCGTAACCGGGATAAATTTTAACAACCGGATAATGAGTTATACGCAACCATGCTAGAACACTATCTTTAAAAGGTCTGAAATTCAATGGCATGGTTATGAAAAATTAAGAACGAACAGAGGGTGTAAAATTATAACTATGAATGAACAAGTGCGTAAGATATTATTTGTAATCAACCACGGCTCCGGTTCTTCGAAAGACATCGACTGGAACCTGGTTATAAGCAATTACTTCGAAAATCTTCCGTATACGATTGATTTTTTTTTATTGCCGTGTGATGACGCCCCTGTAAAGTTGAAGAAAAAAATTGCCGATTGGAAGCCACACCGTGTGGTTGCCGTCGGAGGAGATGGAACAGTTACCATGGTAGCGCATGAATTGCGCGGAACCGATATGCAGATGGGAATCATCCCTGCTGGCTCAGCCAATGGAATGGCGAGGGAACTTGAAATTTCTGAAGATGCATCCGTGGCACTAGGTATTATTGTATCCGGCCATATAAAAAAGGCTGACCTGATTCAAATAAATGACAGGCATACATGCCTTCATTTAAGTGATGTAGGGCTCAATGCGCAGTTGATTAAATATTTTCAGGAAGGGTCGGTGAGGGGCAAGATCGGATATGCGCGCGCCCTGATGAAAGTTATGTTCAGAAAACAACGGATGCGCGTTACAATCGATTTTCAGGATAAAAAGATGCACTACTCTGCTATAATGGTGCTGATTGCAAACGCAAGTAAATATGGTTCGGGAGCCACCATTAATCCGCTGGGCAATATTTATGACGGAATTTTTGAAGTGGTGATTGTGAGAAGGCTGGGGCTTCTACATATCATGAAAATGTTTCTGAAGTATCAGCGCTTCAATCCCAAAGAAATACAAGTGCTGCAGGCAACGGCAGTAAATATCGAGACAAAACATCGCGTACATTTTCAAATTGACGGAGAATATCTGGGAAAGATAAAATCGGTAAAGGCAAGAATCCTTGCTTCGCAATTAAACCTGGTTATTCCTGTTGCTTAACCCATTTCAACCTTTTTGAACCCTCCATAGTAAGGATCACAGTATTTTTTGAAGGAAAGAAAGTACATAAAACTGTCTCCATTGCTATTCATTTCGAAAGGAGGTCCCTGAGCCCGCCGAAGGGAAGAAACTTCAGAAACCCTAAACATGAGTCCCGCTCGATTTTTTTTCCACGACATCTTACTTTAAAAGTTGAATCAACCTGAAAAAAAATCGAGCGGGACTCAGTGGTGGGGTTGGTGCCTTTTTCTTCCCTTCGGCAGGCTCAGGGACCACGCATAGTTAATGAAATTACATTGACGTCAAAAAATCGAGCGGGACTCTGCGTGGGGGTGGTGCCTTTTTCTTCCCTTCGGCAATACTCAGGGACCACGCATAGGCAATGAACTTCAATTCCTAATGATCCTTTATACATTAATTATTTAAAAAAATCGAGAGGGACTCTGCGGTGGGAATGTGCCTGTTTTTTCCCTTCGGCAGCGTCAGGGACCCCAGGAGTTGTTGGTGGAAACACCAACAACGGCTAATCTTGGTGTAAACACCAACGTTGGTGCTACTGCTGCTACGAAACTGTGTGATGTGAAGTCAGCACAAAACTTTATTAATTGCTCTCTCTATTCATTTCGTTGTTGGCTCAACTATTTTCCAGTAGGTATCCATTCGCACGACTTTGTCTTTCCGAAACTCCCAAAGGACACAAATCCGCACGTTCACGTTATCCCCTGACGTTGTTGTCCCCGTGAGCTTCCATACTGACGCTCCCCTGTCACCTGCCACCCATTGACCTTCATCACCATAGTGAACATCAGGAATACCTTTAAACCTACCTGCAATCGCCTCTCGCACCTGTGCTTTTCCGATGAAGCGTTGTCCCCAGGGTTCTGGTCCCCTTGGAAAATCAAATGAGCAATCATCGGAGAAGAATTCCATAATAGCATCAGGGTCGTGTCGGTTGAATGCTTCAAGGATTTGCTTTAAAGTTTCTTCTCTGACGGTCGTTTCTTGTGCGTTGGTATCGGTTGGCACTGTCTCATTATTCGTCTTGCTGTTACAACTAAAAAGACCTAACAACACAGTTAATAACCCTATGATTAACGTTTGTTTTGGCATTTTCGATTTTTTCATAAAAGTTAATTTCTTGTGGTCAGTAATTATGTTCCGGGTTTTCGGTAAGCAACCGTCTGCGCACTGCGAAGGGCATTCAGAGTATCCTCAACTGTGAATAAAACTGTCGTCTCAAATTTCGACAATGCACCACCACCGCTAATTGCGATTGCTACTGCCGCCATCGAAACATTGTCAGGAGCTTCCCAAAGGTTGTAACCATCGTATTCACCGAAAGCATACCAGAAGCCATGTAGTTTTCCGCCAACTGATTCAATGTAGTTCCGTGCCGCTTCTCTGCGGTCTTCAGGGTTCTTCGTGAGTCGAGCCCAAGTCTCAGGAGTATAACTGAAGCGTGTTAAATAGAGAGCCATCGTTTAAGTTTTTATATAGTTGCCTACTCTTGGTCGGATTTTCGGCTTGTTCCGTTTTTAATTTTTCTTTAATCAAGGTTTCTCAAGTTAATTAATAAATTGTGTCGCCCAAGCATGACACATAACGACCAGGCAGTAGCGACTCAAGGGAGTTGGCTGCAGTGAAGCCTTAAACTGTTTCAAGATTATAAACTGTCAATAAACAATTATCCGCAATTGCCTACAGGCGATGATATTGGACGTATTTTAATTCTAAGATAAGAATTCTTCAGGGGTTATGTTTGCCTGCTTCAAAAATTTATCGGAGTGTACCTTCAGGCATATCACCAATAGTACACGGCAAGAACAAACGAAACTGGTCCTCGAGAGCCACATCGGGTGGCTCATCTTTTACTGACAGGAGCATTGGTTACTATTTTATTCTTTTCCCTTGCTGAACCACGGCTTCCGTCAGCCTCAGTAGTGCAAATCCCCTTGTTAGCTGAATTCATATGGAACTTCATTTTACGTTTTTAATATACGTTCCTTGGAAAGCAGTCCTTTTCCATTGTCCATTATAATTTCCAAAGATTTGTGTAAAACGTAGGTCTTGTATAATCCTTTCCGTTCCAAATAAATAGATCATTTTACCTGTAATAACAGCCATATTATCATAATACATTAAAATTTCTACGTCATTAATTTCCAGATTAGCTACATCTCTTTTCTTTGCAGCAAAAATTAGCCACTCATTTCTGTGCTGAATTTCACCAAACACATCACTGTGCCTATACTCAGGAGCCAATAATTTACTTAAAGTTGCTGTATCACTCATGCCCCATGCATTTGAGAAATCATACATTTCCTGAATTAATATTTTTTCAAGTGCACTGGAAGGTTTTGTAGGGGCCACTACTTTTATTGATTGCGCAACACTTGTATAATGAGTAAGTGTCATAAACAAAATGAGATAATATTTCATCCTAAAAGGTTTTATGATTACAGCTAATGTTTGGGGCTTTCCGTCAGTTGTGGAATTAGAATTACAGCCGTTTCCTGCCCAAACTAAAGTTAATAAGAATTACAACCGCTCAATTAAGCAACAACTATGATTGGTTGAGATGGAATTATTTTTAGCAGTTTCATAATGCTATTAGACGTAGTATTCTCAAGTCTACACCTTGATGGCAGTGATGTCATGCCGGGATGCTGTAACTTGCATAAAGACACAGAAAAAATACCCCGGCAAAACTGATCGTTATTTAGCACCGGGAGCCGGCAAATTGCTGCTCCAAATATCACGATACATTTTCCAGATGTTATCTTCTTTCTTCCACACCACAACATATTTTCCTTTATCCAATAATTTATTGTCTGCACCAAACAATTCCAGATTGCCTGTCTCTGCATACATATCGCCACCCCCGGAAATATCGGTGATGTCCAGTTTCAGATCTTTTACTCCCATCCGAAGCGCACCGCCCCAAAAGCTAAGAATATCTTTCCCTTTTACGGGTTCGCTATTAGGTGGCATCACAATCGCGTCGGAAGTATAATGCGCAGCCATGGCAGTGGAATCGCCTCTTCTTACCTCTTCTCCCCAACGTAAAGCCTCTTCTCTTATATGAGCTTTTACGCTTTCGCCATCATTGCCGGAGCTTTCCGTTTTTACAATGGCATTAGCTGATGTAGATGGATTGTTGCAGGCTGCAATAAAAACAGCAGTCGCCAGTAAAGCTGTTTTAAAAACATTTTTCATGATGTAAATTTTAAAAGTTTAAAAAAAATGATCGGTATCTATCCAAAAAATGCTTGAATTTTTGGTATTATATCTTTTTTTTGCTGTCAATCAGCAGGGTGTCGTTAAGGTAACACAAAACGATTGAGGCTTTGCGTCTTTGTAAAAACGGACTACATATCCATCGTAGTAGAATGGTATTTCATCTTCTAATATTGGAATATTCATCGGTCCGTAAGTTGGAATCCCTTCTAAAATTTCACATCGTTTCAATTGAAATGTATATCGTTTTGGGTTACTGCTAACGGATAAGCATTGGCGTTGCATGGCCAATCAAGGCTCGTCAGCCCAATGCTTGCACCAAAGATAAATAGAATTACAAAAGTTGAGCCTGTGTTCGTCAGCCCCAATAACGCCAATGCAATGTTGGCTGTGGTTTTTTAGGCTGTAATTTCGCTTTTCTTGAATTTTGTCAATAGTGCAACCCCTAACCAATACAATAGAAAAAATGGTATTCCTGGAATAAAGAATAACATTAAAAATTCAAATCCTTTTGGAAAGGGAAAATGAGTAATATAGACGAATGTCGCTGAGACAATACCCAATGAACTGAATATTATATTTATGATAGGACACCAAATTTTAATTTGTCGCAACCTATATAAACGTAATGAAAGCCATATTACCAATACGAATTGAAAATAACGCCCAATCACTCCAATGTTAAGAATAGTTGTGTTGTCATAATTTTTGCTAAATTCTTCAGCCTTTTTACCTTGGCTTACCCATTCCTTCAATCCTTCTGGATATAAGTAATGGTGATTGAACTCCCAAATAAATTCTGCAAAAGCAAGAATAAAAACTACACTCACTATCCACTTAGTTGAATTTTTTATTTGTAATGAATTGTTTATCAATAGAAATAAGGTAGAAATTCCAAAAAGTATAGCTGCTAAGAAGAGAAAAATATATCTTAAATGTTCTCGTTCGGGGTGTTCAAGCATTTTAAGGCTGAGGTCAGGCGCGGTAGCTAAACCATATATTCCAAAAAGTGGACATAGTAGTAAAAAAAGCAATGTTCCGTCAACAGACTTTTTTTCAAATGATTGATGGAAATATTTAATTAATAGTAATACAATCGAAACAATGGCAACTGAAATAACTGCCCAAATTATTACATAACGCTGAAAACTATTTGTTTCCACATAGGGCGAATATTTACTTATCGCAATCGCTAATAAGAAGGGAAGTATAGCTAAAATTAAGGTTGTCAGAGTTATCAGTATTTTCCTTTTCATTTGATAGTCAGTTTAAAAGTTTTGGTATCGAAGTTACAATGGGGTGTCGCTAAAAATCACAGCTAACTTGTTTATAAGCCTGATAAACTCAGGCTTATCCCCCACTCTCAGGTGGCATAAGCCTGACATTGTCAGGGTTTATCAAATATACCACATTCATAATATCATTTAAGCTGATCAATTCAAAGGGCGGTCCCTGACCCCTCGTGCTGAACCTGTCGAAGTATGCCGAAGGGAAGAAACTACAGCCGTTACCTCCTTTATTGCTAATACCATAAGTAGAGAATGCATTCAAACATGGTGTATCGGAAACCAGTCAGTATCCTTATGTGGATATCTATCTTTCGGTAAATCAGAAGCAGTTGATCTTTAAGGCTATCAATTAAGTGGGTGACGCACTACGAGAGAAGGATCTGCCAAACGGACAGACTGAGATCAAAGAGGCAATTGGACTCGGCAACCTTCGACGCCAGCTTGAATTGTTGTACACGGATTACGCTTTGTCAATTCAGCACGAAGGCAATATGTTTACAGCTTCATTGCGGATCAATCTGGGCAGCTATGTCGAAAATTAAGTGCATCATTATTGAAGACAGTCCGTTAGCTGCAAAAGTGCTGACCGATTATGGGGTAACCATTCCGATTGGTAGAGAGTATAAGGGGATATTGGAAAGGTTATGAAATTTTAAATAAACAAAATTTAGTCTCAAAAAGGGTGTCTGCCTGTGGGCAGACGGCAACTCAGATCATTCTTCAGGAAAACCAATTGTCAATTTGCAGGGGGTATAAGTTTTTTTCTATTCACGCACAAATTTTCTCGTTACAGCTGTCATTGATTGTTCTGTTATTTAACCAGCCGCCAATTTGTTTAGAAGCTTGTGAAAAAAGCGGGGTGCAAGACGGGAAGCACCTTTTAGCGTTTTGGCCTGACCAATAATGGCTTCGTATTTATTCCTGCTTATAGCCTTTAAAGTTGCTTCCGCTACGACTTCCGGTGCAACTCCACGATTTGCCTGTTTTCGTGCTTTGGCCTCACGATGAAGTTCCGTTTTCACAATCGGGGGTACAATTTCAAAAACACGAATATTGGTTTTAGCCAGTTGTGAACGCAACGAGATGGTAAAAGTGCGAAGGCCTGCTTTCGTAGCACAATACACAGGAACAATCTTCAAGGGTATAAACGCTAATCCGGAAGTAACATTTAAGATGGCGCAGTCAGTGTTTTGCCGTAAAAAATGTGGAACAAAAAGTGCACACAAGTGAATGGAGGCTGTCAGGTTGATTTCGATTTCACTTTCGTGCTCTACCTCAGAAGTGGCACCTGCCAAAAAATTAATCTCTTTTTGAACACCTGCGTTATTGACCAGCATGTTGACTTGTGGAAATTCAGCCGTAACCCAATGGAATAAATCATCCCGTGATGATTTATTTTCAATGTCGCACACCCGTATGTGAAGGGGCGGATACTTTTGTTTTGCTTCCTGTAGCTTACTTTCCCGCCTGCCACAGATAATTACCTGATTTCCGGCTTCTAAAAACGTCTTAGCCATCGCTAACCCAATACCTGTGCTACCGCCTGTTATAAGAATTGTGTTGTTGTTTGTTTGCACTTTTTTAAATTTAAAATATCTTTTCACTTACAATATCCTATCACTAGAATTGCCTGGATTCAATATGCCATAGTTACCTTTTTTAGAAATCAAAGATAACCTTCGATGCTGGCGGCAGGGCTGGGATTGTTGCTGTGTTCGCCTGGTAACTGACGCCGATTGAAAAGCTATAGTTGAAGTTAACAACAGTTGAATTGCCTTTTTCATATTGTCAAGTTATTTGTCTGTGATTAATATTTTGACCGTTTTTAAAATTTTGTTTTCCTGGGTCAGATGCAAAAAATAAAGGTCACCTGGCAAATTATCCCGGTTCAATACTACGGATGACCCGGAAATGTTTTTCAATTGCTTTACCTGCTGTCCCAGTGAATTACAAATAGTTACCGTGGCATTTTTGAAAGATTCTTCTGTTTCTAAAATTGTCTCGGTGGAAAATGGGTTTGGATAAACGTTGACTCGCCAATCAACGGAACTCTCTTTTGTGCCGGAGCAAATTTCCAAACCGCCAGCAGTAGTTAAAATATCGTCAATCATCCAACCTTCATTGTTGTCCGAAATGGAATCTGAGATAAATGTAAAACGAATTAACAAGCTGTCCGGATTGATAATAATCGTATCCTGACTTACAGGTAAAAACCATCGCCAGCAAAAACCAGATTGAATCCACCCTTCAGATTTTCCGGTGGTGGTCAACAGATGATTAGTATATTTACCACTACTCGCATGGTAATCGGAATTCCACATAAAGTATGCGCTCAATGTGTTAAAGAATGTATCCCTGACCCCTACCCATGAATTGCCTCCATCATAAGATGCATCTATAAGACCTTTGTCAGCAAGTGAATCCATATCATATTTATGCCAAAACTCCATGCAGGTCAAACAGGTTTGCGTAAAAGGATTTCGAATGACATAGATAAATGAAGACGTATCGTTTGGCGGATACGCATTCAACGTGTCGGTTTGAATTGCATTAATTCCAGAATGAGCTGTGTCGAAATAAGTCTTTTGAGGCTTACCTATTTGCCACACGTTGCCACCGGTTGTGTCAATTAAAATTTTTGTTGAGGGGGATTCAAATGAAACCGTATCTAAGGTTGGTTGTGCGTTTGCCGTGTAACAGAAGAGAAACAAAATAACGGGAGCGTATACAACGGATAAAAGATTTTTCATACTATATAGTTTTGTTACTGGGCATGCATTAAACAATATAGTTTCGGCGTGTAATAAATTTATATCAATGGCTCCTGCTCATTTAATTTCTGGCAGAAACACAAGGGTTTGTGATTGCTCCTGTATAAAGCTGATAAATTTATCAACTTTCTCTTCCGCATGGATTTCATTCCCATGTACCTTGACTAAAGCGTTCCATAATTTTATATCCTGTTGTGGAACCAGGCTTGCATAATATCCCGGGCCTTCTTCAAGCTCAATCAACATGAAAATATCTTTGGTACCCATCAGGTCTTCCATCACCGTGACCCTAATGCCAGCTTCTTTAAACGCCGGCAACAGAACATCCTTTAGCAGTTCTCCCCCCTCATCACTCTTTCCGGGTAAAAACTTGAATGTGAAGAGATTGGCATAAACACCTTCTTCTCTGGGTTGCGACGTAACAATTTCCTGACTATGGACATATGCGGGCATCAGGGGGAAAAGGAATAAGATCAGCAACTTCTTCATAAGGGTTTCTTGAAGGTAATTCGCATACCTGTTCAGGCTGTGTGAAGCAGTATTCATTTGTTTTAATTTTTAAAATACTCAATCTGATTCAAGATACTAATCTGCCGTTAACCCACACGCAAAAACCGCTAAAACGGTTAGCTATTATCAATGTCATCGAAACCACCCCACGGTTAAAACCGTGGGCTATGTTTCAATAAACTCTCTTTACAAAACCGTAAACCGCTTTTACCACTTACCTACTTTACCAATTTTACCACTTACCTTTTTTACCAGTTTTATCACTTACCTTTTTTACCGCTTACCCCTTTTACCACTTTACCTATTTTACAACTTACCAATTTTACAACTTACCTCTTTTACCCTTGCTCCTTTACTCCCTTCCAAATCGTATGTTTGCCGTACCAACTAAATCCATCGCCTTCATGTCCAAAGACAAAGGAAAAAAGAAAGGAAACCCCAGGCCCACCAGGTCAAAAACCTACAATTCTACCATACCGGATGCTTTTGGCAGTTCGCTTGCCTTTAAAGGATTAGCAGGTATTCTATTCCTGGGGATCATCATCTATTCCAATTCATTTGAGAGCACATTCCATCTCGATGATATGGTCAATATCCGGGAGAATGGTGCCATCCGCAGCTTGACAAACTTCGAAGCCATGTGGGAATTTAGCCGCACCCGGTTCCTGGCTCTCTATTCGTTTGCGTGGAATTATCATTATGGCCAACTTAATGTCTGGGGCTACCACTTTGTCAATCTTCTCATCCATCTCATCAATGCCTTCCTCGTTTACTGGCTTTCGTTTTTGATTTTCTCCACCCCGGTGCTGAAAGAAAAATTCATGATCAAGGATAAGACCATCTTATCTATGGCGATTGCGTTTTTATTCCTTACACACCCGCTCGCGACACAAAGCGTCACATACATTGTACAGCGTATGACATCCATGTCAGCATTGTTTTATTTCCTTGGACTTGTCCTGTACATGCTGAGCAGGTTTACAGAAAAAGGAAGACCAGTAAAAACCAGGTTGCTGATCGGTTGCGCGATCTCAGCCATCCTGGCCATGTTGACCAAAGAAATTGCCTTCACTTTTCCTTTTGCGATCGTCCTGTTGGAGCTTTGTTTTTTCCAAACAAATCAACAGACATTTTCCTTTAAGGATAAACGCGTTCTTGCTATTGGAACCGCATTACTTATATTAATTGCTATTGGTTTTTACAGGTATTGGGATGTCCTGACCACACCACAATTTGCAGATCAGGATGTGGATACAGGCTCCATCACAGCTCTGACCTATCTGATGACCCAGTTCAGTGTCATCCTCAAATATATTCAACTGCTCATCCTTCCCATCAACCAGGTGCTGGATTATAATTATCCGCTGGTGACGTCCTTTAGTGATCCGCGTGCATGGGGAAGCTTGCTGATTCTGCTGGGTTTGGTCGCTGTTGCGATTTTCACATTCAAAAAACAAAGGATTATATCTTTTGGAATATTTTGGTTCTTTATCACGCTGTCTATCGAATCCAGTATCATACCGATTAAGGATGTGATTTTTGAACATCGTACATATCTGCCTTCCTTCGGTTTTTTTATGATCCTGGTGTATGGCATTTATTCGCTGGCCTGGAATAAATATAAAACAAATGCCATGGGATTCGTGGCCACACTTATTGTGGTCTTTTCCGTGCTGACATATATGCGAAACAATGTCTGGAAAGATGAAATCACTTTGTCCACAGATAGTATTCGGAAATCTCCTGGAAAAGCGAGGCCGTATAATAACCGGGGAGATGCATATGTGGATAAAAATAAAATGGAGGAAGCATTCAATGATTTTAATACCGCCCTGACCATTCATCCCAAATATTTCATGGCGTATTATAATCGCGGCAACATGTATAAAAAACAAAAGAAGTACGATCTGGCCCTGGCAGATTTTTCATCTGCGATTCAGTACCAGCCCGATTTTGATAAGGCATACAACAACCGCGGATCCATCCTTAAGGAGTTAAATCGTCTGGATGAAGCTTTGACTGATTATAACCGTGCTATTGAATTAAACCCGTCTTACGCTATGCCATTTAATAACCGTGGTACGATTTATATACTGAAAGGCCAATACGAGAATGCAATTCAGGATCTGGATCGGGCCATCGCATTGAATCCTGGTTTTGGAGAAGCGTTAGCGAATCGGGGAATAGCCAGGATACAGATGGGGAATACTGAAGGATGTGAGGATCTGAAAAATGCAGCGGCGATGGGCTTCGCACCTGCCGGGGAAGCCTATCGACAACGATGCAAATTACAGTAATCAGATATTAGTAAGCTCTTTTAATGATCAAGTTTATGCAACAGGATTAAGAGGTATGAATGAAAACCCATTGTTGACAATCGTCATACCTGCTTACAATGAAGCAGAAAACCTGGTCGTGGTCCTGCCACCGTTACTCGATTTCTGTCGTCAGCGTAACTGGCAAATCATCCTGGTGAATGACGGTTCGCTTGACAATACAAAAGAAATTGTTTTGCCTTTTGAAGGAACAGATACTTTCACTGTCCTGCATCACAAACTGAATAAAGGATATGGCGCTGCACTCAAAACAGGTATCCAGGCGTGCGACACTCCATACGTAATTACGATCGATGCAGATGGTCAGCATAACATAACCGATATCGAAAAACTTGTCTCCAGTCTGCAGCGCAATGATGCTGATATGGTCGTAGGCTCAAGAAGGGGAAGTAAATCAGAAACTGTATCACGCGGCATCGGTAAATCGATCATCCGCACGATCGCGCAGATGCTGATGACAGTACCGATCTATGATATCAATTCGGGTATGAAAATCTATCAGACTGCCCTTGCACGAAAATATCTTCACCTCGCTCCGGACACAATGGCATTCAGTGATATTATTACGTTAGTCTTTATCAACAATCGTCATCTTGTGCTTGAAGAACCGATCACCATCTCCAGCCGGTTGAAAGGAAAGAGTACGATTGGCATGCAGACTGCATTTCAAACCGTGATGGAGATCGTGAACATCCTGGTGTTGTTTAATCCGATGAAGATCTTTTTACCGATTTCAGTTTTGACTTTTATCATCACTTTGTTGTGGGGTTTGCCACTTGTCATTGCTGGTCGTGGCATCAGTGTAGGTACATTACTGGGTGTCGTGGCTACCATGATCTTCTTTTTCCTTGGCCTGATCACAGAACAACTTTCGCAGATCCGGAGAAATCAAAAACAGGGTTAACGCGACGAGCGTGTATAATTTGCATCCAACAGAATGACGTCACTCCCATTTATTTCGATCATCATCCCTGCGAAAAATGAGGAGAAGCTCATCCAAAAGTGTATTAGCAGTTTGCATCAGCTTAATTATCCAAAAGAGAAGATTGAAATTATTATTGTCGATGGACTCTCGAGTGATAATACTGCTAGTGTTGCCAGCGAGATGGGAGCTATAGTCATCAGCAATCCAAAACAAACAGTTTCTCCTGGCCGGAATATAGGCTTTGAACATGCAAAAGGAGATCTGATTGCATTTACGGATGCGGATTGTATTGTTGATCCTGCCTGGCTTTCCAACAGCATCAAATATTTTGAACGTGATAGTTCAGTTGCGTGTGCAGGTGGACCCAATCTCACACCTTCGGACGAAAGTGATTTTGGAAAAGCAGTTGGATTTGTGTTTGATCAACCAATATTTGCGGCAGGATCAATTCACGCGCGTGAGCTTGATGAAGTAAAAGAAGTAACGAGTATTCCGGGTTGCAATGCAATCTACAGGCAGTCTGTTCTTGCCAAAGTGATGCCGTTGGATGAAACCATGCTGACAGGTGATGATACATTATTGAATCGCAAGATCCTTGACTTAGGGGGGAAGCTTTTGTATACACCTGATGTAATCGTATTCCATTATCGCCGCCCAACTCCAAGGAAACTCTGGAGACAATTCTACCGCTATTCGATTGGTCGTTTGCAGATAGGTAAAAAAGACAAACGATTACTCAACATCGCTCATGTACTGATCGGTCTCAGTCTACCGCTAGGATTTCTGGCAGTTTTGTTTTTGATCCTGAGTAAAAGTTTTCTTGTATTGACATACCTGATCATGATTGCAGTCCTGTTCCTTTTGTATTTCTCTATCAAAGGAATGATGAAATGGAAATCAATTGGTGTAGGCTTACAGGTGCCGTTGGTGATTTTGTTGATTATGACAGCATGGTCTTATGGATTTCTACATGAGTTAATATCACCCGTAAATCCGTTGAATAAATAGTAGCGTTCGGCGTAGTATTTTACTACGTCGGTGTGTCAGCAAAACTCCGTTTTGCGAAATGCTTTTCGTCCTACTCTTACAATCTGAAAGGGGGACTCGGACCTCTCTAACCCCCTACCCCCTGAAAGGGGGACTATGATATTTCAACCTATTAGAAAAAACTAAGGTCCCCCTTTCAGGGGGTAGGGGGTTAGGAGGGACACATCAACGTCCCCCTTTCAGGGGGTAGGGGGTTAGACGATCTCCCCTTTCAGGGGATAGGGGGTTAGGAGATTCCAGGGTATTTTGTTAGAATTATCTGCTGAAATAGTTTCTCATACTCCTCCCCCATCCTCTCTTCAGAATATCTCGAAATCGCTTTTTGATACGCACGTCCAGCCTTTTCACGATCCTGCCATCCTTCCTGAATAGCCTTGTCAATTGTCAACTCATTATCATTATCAAAGAAAGTTATTTCCTCATCCGAAAAAGCTTCACGGTAAGTAGGTATATCAGCGCAAACTATCTTCTTTTGATAACCTGCTGCTTCTATCAGAGAAAGACTAAATCCTTCACTCATCGAAGTATGCGCACTGATATCGAAAATCTCATTATAATTGTGAGCCTGCGAAATATATCCTAAAAACTTTACCCTGTCTTGCAAACTATGTTTAGCCACTAACTCTTCAAGAGAGATTCTCTCAGGTCCTTCTCCCACAATGAGCAGACCACCCGTCTCTACTCTGCTGAGATGCCGGATGAGAATATCAATTCGCTTCCTGGCAATAAGAAGAGCAATAGTGCCAATGCAATACGTATACTGTTTCCTGATCTCATCCGCCAGATGACGATGCTGTGGTAAGATCACGTCCGGGTCCCTGACAATGTTTTTACCATTATAGATTCTGCTAATAGATTTTTGAGGTAAGAGATTATGATAATATTTTACCGCATCATCGTTAAGCACGACAAGATGATCCATTCTTTTCCACATGGAAATCCAGGCCCATCCAATCGCCGAGGACACAACCTGGTTGTATAGAAGTTTTAATTCCGGGAAAATATAATTATGGATCGTGCTCACGGATTTTGCCTGACATGATCGTGGCTTTCTGAGTGAAACAAATGTATCCGGCACGAATCCATGGCTATGTA
>JANPJC010000227.1:0-51893 GCA_031425315.1 Chitinophagales bacterium | reverse complement strand
ATTTGGATAATTAAATTACGTATAAAAAACAAGTCAGTTCATTATAAAATACGGAGGCTATACATCAAAACTTAAGCGGGAAATACTGACCGGTATGGGTAGTTTATTTTACGGTAAGTTTCTATTTTTTTAATCCATCAGGGCAAGAACATTCTTTTTCTTTTTTGCATCCAATCCTACTATCGAAACTGGCGGGCGGTTTTTTGGAAGCAAATGGAAGATATTTCAATTTGTCATGTAATAAGGGAACTTACAGGGTTCAGGCAGGTTATGGAAGGCAGAGTGATGGGCCTATTTCCGTGGGTGGCGTTTACCGGTTTGTACCGCAAATTGCAGGACTTAATTTGGGTATAAATTATAGTGTTTAGTAATCAAAAGACAACGGTAAAATCATTCGTTAAGGTACTGTCGTTCACTTGTTTTCGAATACATTTGGTTTTTAATCTACATTGGGAAAAAAGATACACCAGTATGCAGGTAAATACATTGAATTACAATAGCTGGACGGATAAATATACTGACTACTTATTTTCTTTTGCATATCATAAAGTTGGCAAAAAAGAAGAGGCTGAAGACCTGGTGCAGGAGACTTTTTTATCGGCATATAAAGGCAGGGAAACATATACTGGTGCAGCTTCGGAAAAAACCTGGCTAATGGCTATTTTAAAAAATAAGATAAGTGACTACTACCGCAAACCAAAAATTACAGATAGTTTTTCAACCTATCTTGACCAGACAGAAGAATCATTTGAGAACTGCTTTTTTGACCAAAACAATCATGGAAGGTGGAGTGAGAAAGTAGTAGATAATTATTTTTCAAAAGCTGCCGATGGTTATCTTATCAGTAAAGAGTTTCAAAAGTTTTTGTGTATTTGCCTGGAAAAAATGCCTGCCAGGCTAAAAGCAGTTTTTGTTTCAAAATATATTGATGATGAGAAAACAGAAAATATTTGTAAGGAACATGATATTACACCGTCTAATTATTGGGTGATAGTATTTCGCTCCAAAACAATTTTACGAACCTGCCTTGAAAAAAAAGGTGTATTGTAATAGATAATGGGATACTTTAATAGAATACTAAATAATTGCAACGAAACTTGCATATTGTCTTTGCGTAGCAAAGAAGAAAAGCTTTCTTTCAAACAAAAACTTGAAATGAAAATTCATTTACGATTTTGTAAATGCTGTCAGAATTTCACCAAACAATCCGATATGATTGATGATACAATGAAAGGATATTTTGAAGAATTGGAAAAGCAGCCGCCGGTAAAAGCATCCGATGATTTTAAAGCCAGGTTGAAAGAACAGTTTAAATAATACTTTTTTAGATGAAAATGAAAATGTGTAAAACGTTATTTACAGAAATAACTGGTATGTTTTTTTACAATCATCATCTTCCTGTCAGCCGCAGCACAAAAAATCAGCAAAGAATTTACACCGGAAAGTTTTTCTGATAAACAGCACGACAGTACAATGGCTTTATACGGCCAGCGCAAAACAATACCAGTATTGTACGAAAAGCAAATCCTGATTGCACTGAATTTTTTTCCTGAATTACAACATGATAAAATCATCTTCAGGGTAAAGCACACCTACACTTCACTTTGCTCAAAACCCAACCTGGTAAGCGTTTTGAGAAACAGTAAACACCGGACTTATCTTGTTACAATCAGTGACACAACCGATAAGGTCTTAACACTTATACTTTTTAAAAACCTTCATTTCAATGCGCAGGTGGGTGTGATTGGGCATGAAATAGGCCATGCTTTCGATTTTTCTCAAAAAAATACTTTTGGGCTGGTACGCATTGGCCTGGGCAATCTTTCACAAAAATTCTTAGACCGCTTTAAATACCGTACAGACAATATCTGCATTGCACATGTGTCAGGTTACCAGCTTTTGTCTTGGAGCATATATGTATGGAAAATATTGATGAATGAGAACTGGAATCGTGCCGACAGCATCCACCAATTGATGAAGAGGGAGCGCTAAATGAACCCCGCCACTATACAAAAAAGGATTGCAGGTTCCCCGGCATATTCTAAATAGTCCTGTTGAAATATCCTTTCAAATCTGTGCTTAGCGGTTAAACATTTAATCCTCTGGTTGTATTTGTGTTTACAAACAACTATTCCTTTTTCAGGGTAGTGCCACCTCACTGCCTAATTTACTTGTGCGATCTGGAAGAGCCTGAAACACTTGTTTATATTGGCTTTTAGCATTGCATCTTTACTACTGGTTCTTCAAACTCCGGCCTGTTATGGCAACTTCAAAATAAAATAAAAATTCCTTTTTTCTTTCTGTAAGGATAATAACAATGTCCCGACTATTTAAGGGAGAAGGATGCAGCAAAAAAAAGAGCAAATCAGTAAGCTGCCATCTTCATCAGCATGTGGTTTAAAGCAACTGATTAAAAGTCTATTAGTATTTATAAAATCTAAAAACATTAAAAAGAAAAAAATGAAAAGGTTCACAACAATTTTAACAACCGTATTTGCTGTCCTTTTATTAAACAGTACTGCATTTGCACAACAAGTCACCCGCACCGCACAGTTTAATATTGAAAAAGGAGTGGCACTTCAGGGCTACGATCCGGTGGCTTACTATACGCAAAACAAAGCCATTAAAGGCAAGAAAGAATTGGCAGTAGCTGCCGAAGGTGTTACTTATTATTTTGCCACAGCAGAAGATAAAGAGCTCTTTAAAAAAGATTATAAAAAATATGAGCCACAGTATGGTGGATGGTGTGCCTATGCTATGGGTGCCACAGGTGAGAAAGTAGAAATTGACCCGGAGAAATTTAAAATCGTTGCTGGTAAATTATACCTGTTCTATCATTCATGGTCAAACAACACACTTAGCAAATGGAACAAAGACGAAGCTAATTTAAAGCAAAAGGCAGATGCTTCCTGGGTTAAATTTTTCAAATAATATTTTCCACGTTTTAATCTCAAAACCATGTATATCTCAAACGCCAAAGTATTGGCCATACGATACTCCATTATTGTTTACGTGGTGATTTTTGCTGGATTTATAACCTTCTCGGACAGGATGGTAGCAGATATGATGCAGCGAATGAACTTTAAAATGCCTGTAAAAAGTACTGCTCCGGTGTTTTTGCAGCAAACAAAAAGCACAAGCCCTTCAGTGGTTGAATTATTCACGTCTGAAGGTTGCTCAAGTTGTCCTTCGGCTGATGAGTTGGTTGCTGTGGCACAAATGGAATTTAATGATAACACTATTGTGCTGAGTTACCATGTTGAATATTGGGACAGGCTGGGATGGAAAGATCCATTTAGTAAAAGTGACTACTCAGATAGGCAACGTCAGTATGCTCAGCACTTCAACCTTGAATCAGTTTATACCCCGCAGGCAATTGTAAATGGTAAAATTGAATTTGTGGGATCAAATAAATCAGCCCTGTGGAATGCCATTAGTAGTTATAAAAGTTCCGGCAATCGTGTTATTGAAACTGAAACACTGTTGGTAAACAACCAGCAATTATCTGTGAAATATAATTACACTGCTTTGCAGGAAAATGAAAATGTAGTACTTGAGCTGGTACTTAAAAATGCCAGCACAAAGGTAAAGCGTGGCGAAAACAGCGGAGCTACATTAAGCCACATTAACATTGTGCAGGATATCGTACAAAAGAATGAAAGTAAAGGCACTGCTACTTTTAACCTACCTGCAAATTTTGTAAAAGAAAATTATTTGATAGTCGCATTCATTCAAAATAATAAATCATTTGAAATAACCAATGCTAAAAAAATAACCATCATTTAACAACCAAACAACAATGACTAACAATCACTTTGACATTATTATCATCGGTACAGGAATAGGCAGCGGCACCATAGCACAAAGTCTTGCAACTACGGGAAAAAGGATATTGATTTTAGAGCGAGGCGGATTTATTCCGAAGGAAAAGGAAAACTGGGACCCGGTGGAAGTGGTGGAGAAGGGACGTTATCGCGCCAAAGAAAAATGGTTTGATAATGACAGCATTGCGTTTGAGCCTTACACCCATTATGCCGTTGGCGGTAACAGTAAAGTTTATGGTGCTGCAGCATTCAGGTTGAGGGAAAAAGATTTTACTGAATATCAAACACCAGCAGGTATTTCCCCTGCATGGCCGTTAAGCTATACTGACTTTAAACCTTACTACGACCAGGCAGAAATTTTTATGAAAGTACATGGCACAAGAAGCGAAGACCCGACAGAGCCATTCACTGATACAGCTTATCCCTTTCCACCCATTCCGGTGGAACCATTTACCAAAGAGTTATTTGAAAATGTAAAAAGTACAGGCATAAAAGCATATCCAATACCAATGGCTGTAAGCCTTACAGAAGATAGTGGTAAACAGGATGCACCAATGGTATTGGGGAATTTTGATGGTTTTCCCGACCCTACAGAAAGTAAATCAGATGCACATATACTGGGGATAAGGCCTGCTTTAAAAAATTCAAATGTAACCTTGCTTACCAATGCAATGGTACATAAATTAGAAACGGACAGTATTGGTAAAGCCGTTTCAAAAGTGCATGTAACTGTTAGCGGCGAAATGACAGTATTTGCCTGCGACACGGTCATCATAGGTGCCGGAGCAGTAAACAGTGCTGTACTTTTATTACGCACAACTTCTGTTCATCATCCAAATGGATTGGGTAATAATAATAACCTGGTTGGCAAAAATTATATGAGCCATATCAATGGTTGCATGATTGCCTTTACGCCTAACAAATTAAATGATGCGGCTTTTCAAAAATATTTTTGCATCGGCGATTATTACTGGGGCGATAAAGAGTACGAATATCCCATGGGAGAAATACAATTGATGGGTAAAAATGATCCTGCAACTTATGCCTTGAACCCGCCAGCGGTTTTTGAAGGAAAAGATACGAACTACATCGCCCAACATGCCATTGATTTTTGGCTCACCAGTGAGGATGTTCCTATGTTACAAAACAGGGTTACACTTACAGCGAAAAACGAAATACAATTAATCTATCACAGAGAAATGAATAATGTAGCATCGTTTGAAAAATTAAAACTGAAACTGAAGTACATTATGGTGGAAGTTGGAAAAGTTGATAAAGACCTTACAGACATAATTTGGGGCGGGTATGACCTTGGCATTAGTGGAGTAAGCCACCAATGCGGCACTTTAACTTTTGGAAACGATAAAGCTTCATCTGTTTTAAACACCAATTGCCAGCTGCACGAAGTACCAAATGTATTTGTAGTGGATGCTTCATTTTTCCCCAGTTGTGGGGCTTATAATCCTTCACTCACCATTGCGGCAAATGCCCTACGGGTAGCGGATTATATCAAATCAATTATTTAATCAAATAGAGCAAAAATCTTAAAGGATAACATTGCTATGCCACATACCATTACATCAAGCCTAACCAAAAAGCCCAATACAAGTTTGCACTGTCCTGTTTGTGACTTGTACCATCCCAATCTTGTACACTGTTTTAACTCCGTTTATGAGGCTGATATTATTCAGTCAGTTACCGCCTGTTTACCTGATTGGAACCGGCAGATGGTATTTGCAACAAATGCTTTGATGAGTTTGAAGCGATAACCTATCATAATTATAGTAGTATATAAAATTAACGTAGATAACAGCTATTGGGTAGAAGATGTTTCCAATCCATGGAGGGTATTAGACAATCACGGAGGCTGGAACAATGTATTTGAGATTACAGAAAATTAATCATAAACCATCACAACTTATAATCAATGTTTCAGAAACCAAACCAACGTTTAAAAGGACAATCAGCCATTGTAACCGGGGCAAGCAGCGGCATCGGAAAAGCCTGTGCTGTGGCACTTGCCATGGAAGGCGCTAAAGTTTTAATTAACTATGTAGGTAACCCGGCCGGTGCCGAAGAAGCCATGAATACCATAATAGACAGTGGCGGCGAAGCTATTATTTTTAAGGCCGATGTAAGTAAGGAAGACCAGGTACAAGCCATGTTTGCAGCCGCTGTGGCGGAGTTTGGCCATTTAGATATCTTAATTGCCAATGCGGGTTTGCAAAAAGATGCCAAGTTTGTTGACATGAGTTTAGCAGACTGGCAATTTGTAATTGATGTAAACCTTACCGGTCAGTTTTTGTGTGCAAGAGAAGCTGCGAGGCAGTTTATTAAGCAAGGGTTACGGCCAGATGTGAGCGCAGCTGCCGGTAAAATAATTTGTATGAGCAGTGTCCATGAATTTATTCCCTGGGCTGGCCATAGTAATTATGCTTCCAGCAAAGGTGGTGTAATGTTGTTGATGAAATCCATTGCACAGGAACTAGGCCCGCAGCAAATCCGTGTAAATAGTATTGCACCCGGTGCCATTCGTACACCCATCAACAAAGGAGCATGGGAAACAGCAGAAGCATTAAGTAATCTATTGCACCTCATCCCTAAAAAACGAATTGGCGAAACAAGTGATATTGGCTCCACCGCAGTTTGGTTGGCTAGTGATGAAAGTGATTATATACATGGGCAAACAATTGTAGTGGATGGCGGTATGGCATTGTATCCCGGTTTTGAAGATAACGGATAAATTTATTAATAGCTGGTTGGGGGTAGGTAGTGATTTTTGACTTTCTGAATTACGAATAACTTTTCATGTTGGTTGCTTTAGGTTAACACTACCTGCCCCTTCTATTCATTGTTCAATTACTTTAATAAATATTTCAATGCAGGAAAATATAAGGATAGCAGAAAATTATAACGGTGAAAAAAACTGGATGAAATGGGGCCCATACCTCAGCGAAAGGCAATGGGGTACCGTACGGGAAGACTACAGTGAACATGGCAGTGCCTGGGATTTTTTTCCGCACGATCATGCACGGAGCAGGGTTTATCGCTGGGGGGAGGATGGCATTGCAGGCATCAGCGATGAAATGCAACGTCTGTGTTTTTCCATTGTATTATGGAATGGCAAAGACCCGATCTTAAAAGAACGGTTGTTTGGGCTTACCGGCCCACAGGGCAATCATGGTGAAGATTGTAAGGAGTTGTATTACTATCTTGACAATACTCCCTCACACAGCTACATGAAGCATTTGTATAAGTATCCTATCAATGAATTTCCTTATCAGCAATTGGTGGATGTAAATGCACAGCGCAATAAAGAAGAACCGGAATTTGAATTAATTGATACCGGTGCTTTTGATGCCAATAATTACTTTGACGTATTTACTGAGTTTGCAAAAGCAGATGAAGAAGATATGCTGATAAAAATCACCATTCACAACCGTTCATTTAATGATGCGCCGGTTACATTGCTGCCACAAATATGGTTTCGTAATTTATGGGGTTATGGGTTGATGGAAGAAAAACCAGTCATATCACATTGTGAAAAAAATTTAGAATATGAAACAGTTTTTTTACAACACCCTGAATTAGGGGATTATTATTACTATTATGAAACGCCTGCTGCTGCATTGTTTACAGAGAATGAAACCAACACAGAAAAGCTTTGGAATGTAGCAAATACTTCACCGTTTGTAAAAGATTTATTTCATACTGCAATAGTTAATGATACTTACAAAGAGTATGCAGAAAAAAATATCGGAACAAAATTTTCACCCATTTATCAACAAACCGTAAAAGCAAAATCATTTGTAGAAATAAAAGTAAGGCTTACTAAAAATAAGTTTTCAAAAAATCCGCTTTCAAAATCTTTCGATCAAATATTTGCAGAAAGAATTGCTGAGGCAGATGAATTTTATAACAACATCATTGATATAAAATCCACCGCAGATGAAACCAATGTGCAGCGCCAGGCTTTTGCAGGTATGCTGTGGAGCAAGCAATATTACAGCATTGATATTCCGCTTTGGTTAAATGGAGATAGCGGGCAGCCTGCACCACCGGCAACCAGAAAACAAGGCCGCAACAGCCAATGGCATACACTCAATAATGAAGATATAATTTCCATGCCCGACAAATGGGAGTATCCGTGGTATGCTGCCTGGGATTTAGCGTTTCACTGCATTCCTTTAAGTATGGTAGATGCACAGTTTGCAAAAAATCAATTGCTGCTTTTTTTAAGGGAATGGTACATGCACCCCAATGGGCAGATACCTGCCTATGAATGGGCCTTTGGCGATGTAAACCCACCCGTGCATGCCATGAGTTGCCTGAAAGTATATGCCATGGAAGAAAAGAAGACAGGTACTGGTGATATTGATTTCCTAAAAAAAGCATTTCAAAAACTCTGTCTCAATTTTACCTGGTGGGTAAACAGGAAAGATGCCAATGGCAAAAATGTTTTTGAAGGCGGCTTTTTGGGGTTGGATAACATTGGTGTATTTGACCGCAGCAGCGCCATACCCGGCGGCGGGCATTTAGAGCAGGCCGATGGTACAAGCTGGATGGCAATGTATTGCCTCAACATGCTGGAGATGGCCCTGGAGATTACAAAGTATGACAAGAGTTATGAACCCATGACTACGAAATTTTTTGAACACTTTGCCTTGATTGCTGAAAGCCTTAATCGGATGAGTAAGGACTGGACAGGTGCATGGGATGAACAGGAAGGATTTTTTTACGATGTGCTTGCTTTACCCAATCATGAATATGTGCCGCTGAAAGTGAGGTCGCTGGTAGGGCTTACCACTTTGTTTGCCACTTACTGTATTGATAAGAAGTGTGCTGAAGCTTCACCCGAATTTTTGTTTCGCATGAATTGGTACAATGTTTATCTGAAAAAGAACAAGGATTACACGATAGTGGAAGAAATGAAGGAAGATAAAATATTGTTTACACTCATTCCATTGGCAAAGTTAAAAAGGTTACTACACGCAATGTTGAGTGAGCAAGAGTTTTTGTCAGATTATGGAATCAGGGCTTTGTCAAAAATACATGAGCATGGATTGTCGGTGAATATAAAGGGTGAAGGTTTTGGATTAAAGTACGAGCCAGCGGAAAGCAGTTCTGGTTTGTTTGGCGGTAACAGTAACTGGCGCGGTCCTATCTGGATGCCAATGAATTATATGCTGATTGAATCGCTGAGAAAATTTCATAGTTATTATGGAGATGATTTAAAAGTGGAATGCCCCACCGGTAGTGGTGTGTTCATGAACCTGGATGAAGTGGCCAATGAAATATCAAAACGCCTCGCTAAACTTTTTACAAATGATAAAGATGGCAACAGGCCGGTAAATAGCTTAACGCCTTTATTGTACAAGGACGAAAATTTTAAAGACCTCATTTTGTTTTTCGAATACTTTCATGGCGATAATGGAAGGGGAGTGGGCGCAAGCCACCAAACAGGCTGGACAGGTGTTGTAGCGGAACTTATCAATAATATCAAATAAAATAATGGAACATACTTTTGAGTCGTTATCAGGCAAAGAATATTTATTGACGAATGGTATTGGTGGATATTGTTCCTCAACATTTAGTGGAGCCAATACCAGGCGTTACCATGGTCTTTTGGTAGCATCTTTTAATCCACCGACGGAAAGAAAAGTATTGGTGTCAAAAATTGAGGAGAAAATTATTTATAATGACAACGAGTATGAGCTTTCTGCCAATCAATATCCTGGCGCAATACATCCGAAAGGGTTTCAATACATTGCCGATTTTGGCGTAAAGCATAACCAGGCCTATATTTTATTTGAGCATGAAAATTTCAGGCTGCATAAAACAGTATCGGTAGCAGCTGGTGAAAATACCAGTATCATTGAATATAGTAACCTGGCTGATAAAGAAATTGAATTACAGTTAAACCCCTTACTGGTTTATAAAGATTATCATTCACTTTTTAATCAAGCGGAGCAATTTGATTTTTATATTGAACAGGGCGATAAACAGCACCTGAAAATATTTGCCGAGTATGGGGCAACGCCTTTATTCATAAAGATGACAAAAGGCGATTGGAGACTTGAAAATAAATGGTATCAAAATTTTCAGCACACCATAGAAAAGGAAAGAGGTTTTCATTTTGAAGAAGATGCGGTAAGCATTGGCACGGTAACAGTTGGGTTAAAACCCGGCGATAAAGTATCCATTACTTTTTCTACAGAGGAGGATAGTAGCGCAACAAAAAATAATTGTAACCAGGCGTTGTTTACAGATGGTAAAGATATCCCCCGGTTTGTAAAAGACCTGGAAGAAAGTAGCCGGCAGTTTGTAGTGCAGCGGAAAAGTACCGCCGGCAGCACCATCATTGCAGGCTATCATTGGTTTACAGACTGGGGCAGGGATACCATGATTGCACTTCGCGGTATCAGTATTGCCACCCTGCGGCAGGAAGAAGCAAAGAGTATCTTGCAAACATTTTTTCAATATCTAGATAAGGGAATGTTGCCCAATCGCTTTCCTGATAATAAGGAAGAACTGGAATATAATACAGTGGATGCCACACTTTGGTTATTCGTAACACTGTATGAATACCAGCTTGCTTTTAACGACAATAATTTTATCAAAAATATTTTACCTGCTTTAGGAAGTATTATTGACGGGCATATAAAAGGAACGAGGTATAACATTCATATTACTGATGAAGGGCTTTTGTATGCCGGAGAAGACGGCGTGCAATTAACCTGGATGGATGCAAAAGTAAATGGCTATGTAATAACCCCCCGTATTGGTTGTGCTGTAGAAATAAATTTATTATGGTACAATGCATTGAAGATTTACCAGCAGTTCAACATATTAGCCGGTAAGAAAACTGATCCAGAAGCCGAAAACCTACTTTCAAAGTTTGAAGCATCTTTTGAAATATATTTTATTAATCAGGCCGGTTATTTGAACGATGTAATGGTGCCGGGTTTAACTACTGATACCAGTGTACGGCCCAATCAAATTTATGCCGCAAGCCTCCCTTTTTCGCCCTTGAATAAAGACCAAAAAGGAAGGTTACTAGATGTGGTGGAAAAAGAGCTGTTGACCGATTTTGGGCTGCGTACTTTAAATAGTAAACATCCAGACTTTAAGCCATTGTATAAAGGCGATTCATGGGAAAGGGATAATGCTTACCACCAGGGTACGGTATGGCCGTTCTTATGGGGCGAATGGGCGCTGGCTTATTTACAGCTTCATGATTTCGATTCACTTGATTGCCTGTACATCTGGAATACTTCAAAAAAATTGCAGCAGCATTTTTATGCAGCAGGCTGCCTGAATTCCATTGCAGAAATATTTGACGGGTTGGCACCAGGTACAGGAAAGGGCTGTGTGCAGCAGGCATGGAGTGTAGGCATGTTGCTTAGGGTATTTTTAGACAACCGCTTTGATTACAGTTTAATCGATGCCAACTAATGGTGGCAGTAAATACAATACAATGGAAAAGCTACCTGATAGAAGCATGGGCATTGGGCATGTTTATGATTTCTGCAACCAGCTTTGTTATTTTATTTGAGCATCCGGCATTGCATATAAATACTTTAATTCCTTCGGCAACAACAAGAAGGATGTGTATTGGTCTGGCAATGGGTATAACAGCCATACTGCTGATTTATTCTAAATGGGGCAAGCAGAGCGGTGCCCACATGAACCCGGCGGTAACATTGGCTAATTATCGCTTAAAACGAATTTCACTTGTTGATACTGTCGGTTATATTGTTTTTCAGATTGTTGGTGCATCAGCAGCTATGTTTCTATTGAAATATTTTTTTGAAGACTATTTATCGCATCCTTCTGTAAATTATATTGTGACACAGCCGGGTAAACCAGGAGTTGCTATTGCCGCAATTGCAGAGTTTTTGATGTCGTTCGTTATATTTTTAATGGTGATGATTGTAAGCAACAGCAGGTTTGCTAAATACACAGGCTGGATTGCCGGTGCCATAGTATTTATTTTTATTTCATTGGAAGCTCCATTGTCGGGTATGAGTATTAACCCGGCACGGAGTTTAGGTTCTGCAATCGCCGCAGGAAGTTGGAGTTCGTTTTGGTTATATATTATTTCTCCAATTGCCGGCATGCAATTGTCGGCTTTTCTATTCAGGAATTTTTATTTCAGCATATTCGGTCAATGTAAAACCATGAAATTTTTTATGAGCGGACAGCAGTTTGGCAACGAAGTATATCATGTATATAGCTGGTCGGAGAAAAATGAAAACGGTGAAACAATAAAAGTGTATTCATCTAAAAAGGAAAGCATAACATCAAAGACTGTTTCTATCCAACACTAAATTTATACAATGAAAAATATTTTAATTACTGGCGCATCGGGGAATTTGGGCAAGTCAATTTTAGCAGCTTTTGAAAAAGCAGGAGATTATCACATCAACATTACCAGCCGGGATGAGGTGCATGGCTCAACCTATTTAAAAGCTTTTTATGTTGATTTAATGGACGAAGTTTCTTCCGCCTCTTTGGTAGAAGAAATTATAGATGAGCAAGAGCATATTGATGCTGTAATATTTTTAACCGGGGGATATATGGCCGGGGATATTATACAAAACAGGACGGCAGACATTCAAAAAATGATTGCTGTAAATGTAGCTACAGCACACAACATTGCCACACCACTGATAGAATTGAACAGGCGGCAACAAAAAAAACTTGATTTTATCTTTATAGGTGCCAAATCAGCTATGAATGCCTCATCAGCCATTACAAATGTTGCTTATGCCTTATCAAAAAAAATGCTGTATCATTATGCAGAATTGATTAATGAAAGTGAAAATAGATATGGAACCGCTGCATATATTATTTTGCCCGGCACCTTAAATACACAATTTAACAGGGATACTATGCCGGATGCAGATTTCACAAAATGGACTAGTCCAGATGATATTGCTTTGTGTATAAAAGAAATTATAGAAGCTGTGCAAACGGAAACAGTCATTGAACTTTAATTTGATACCATGCTTTTTATCTACGCTTTTTATTTATACTTTGTTATAGGCATAACCATAGCAATATGGTTTTGTTTTTTTAAAGTAACCAAGACAGATGTGGCTGCAGTGGGTACATCTTTTTGGTTTAAATTAATTATTGTACCAGGTGCAATGCTGCTATGGCCGTTTGTTTTGTATAAACTTTCATCTGCAAAAAATCATAACGAATGAATTACAAAATAAGAAAGCAACATTTGATTACATGGATAATTCTTTCGTCAATTATTGCAGTATTAGTATTACTTGCTATTGTATTACGCCCTTAAATATTTAATAAAACCAGCTGACAAAATGAGTGCAGGCTATCAACCTATATTATGGAATAAATTCAAAAAGCAATACGATGCTATTCTTTGGGCAACCATCATTTTGTACCTGGGTATTTTTATTGGCTGTACGGTTTTAAAAAATCCATCACAGAATATTAATACCACCTTAATAAGAGCTTTTGGTACTCTTGCCATTTTGCTATTGCATGTTATTTTAATTATCGGGCCACTCAGCCGTATATCCAATAAATTTATTCCCATACTCTATAACCGCCGCCACCTCGGGGTTTCTATGTTTTTTATTGCACTGGTTCACTCTTTGTTGAGCCTGTTGCAGTTCCATGGCAATGGGAATGTGCATCCCTTGGTATCACTTTTTACCAGCAACCTTCATTACAATTCATTGATATTCTTTCCTTTTCAAACACTTGGCTTTTTTGCATTAATAATTTTAGCAGCAATGGCCTTTACCAGTCATGATTTCTGGCTGCATTTTCTCGGTCCTTCATTTTGGAAAGTAATGCACATGCTGGTGTATGCTGCTTATGGTTTAATACTGCTGCATGTTGCGCTGGGCATTATTCAGTTTGAAAAAAACCCGGTGCTTGTTGCGTTATTAATTACAGGTTTTATTAGTGTTGCTGGCTTGCACATGTGGGCTGCTGTTAAAGAAAGAAAAGCCGATAAAAAAAATAATGACACATTGGATGAAGAATGGAACTATGTGTGCAGGCTTGAAGAGATAGAAGAGGATAAGGCTAAAATGGTTAATGTAAACAAAGAACGGGTTGCCATTTTTAAATACAATGGAAAGTTAAGTGCGGTACACAATGTTTGTAAACACCAGATGGGACCATTGGGCGAAGGTAAAGTAATTGATGGCTGCATCACCTGCCCCTGGCATGGCTACCAGTACAGGCCCGAAGATGGCTGTGCGCCTGCACCCTTTACTGAAAAGGTTGCTACTTACCAGTTGCAGCTTAGGGGTAATGAAATATTTGTAAATATTGCTGCATTGCCAGAAGGAACATTTATAGAACCTGTAATGATAGCAGATAAAATACAAGAAGAAAAAACTACCCTGTTCTTTATTGGTTGGGCAAAGAATGCTAAAAATTTATTTAAAATAACCAGGCTCGCTGCAATTGTTGTGTCACTGTTTATTTTATTCCTCGGCGTTGTATTGAGCAATAGCCAAAAAAAACTATCAGGCTTTGCTATTGATTACAATAATGTAAAGAAAATGGAAGGATGGTTATCTGTAAAGCCTGTGCCTAATCTGAAAATTATTGATGGCAAAGACGATTATGGCAACCCTGTTTATAAAACTATTTTGCTGATGGATGCTTTTAAGTTTGGTCCAGATGCGGTAGTAAAAAAAGTATTGAATGGTGATAGTATAAAATTTGTAAAACTTACCGGATATTTAAGCAGCAATATTATTGGCTGCAGCGACAGCAGTAAAGATTGTGTTGAAATATGCAACCAGTGCATTATCGGTACTACTAATAACCCGGTGATGGAGATTGAAAACGGGCAGTATTCTTTTGAAGCTGTAAAAGAACCAGTTGCTGCCACTATAAATATTACCAGCATTGGTATGCAAACTTTAAATGGAGAGATAATTGATCCTAAATGTTACTTCGGTGCGATGAACCCCGGCCAGGGTAAGCCACATTTGAGTTGTGCTGCAAGGTGTATCAGTGGTGGCATAATGCCGGTATTAAAATATGAAGTGAATAATCAAAATAAATATGCCGTGCTGGTTGGTTTAAATGGAGAAAAAATTAGTAACGAAGTGCTAAACTTTATTGGTTTACCAGTGCAAATTGAAGGCAGCTTGTCAATAATGGATAATTGGGGGATCTTAAAAATTGATACAAAAAACAGTATTCATGTTGTAGATAAATATTGATGCAGTTACTAATTGTTAAAGTATTCTAAAGCCTTGCAAACGATTGTAAGGCTTTTTTCATTCACCTGTATTAATCTATACTTAATAATCAGCCTGGAATTTCGATAATGCAGAATGACAATTTTGGGATGGCTATTGCTTTATGCTATTCGTATGATAGATTTCGTCTGCTGACAACTCAAATAAAACGCTGTCGTGAAATAGAGCTATTACTGGTTGACATCTCAAGAAATTTACCATAGTTTAATTTCTCTTACTCTTTTCAATTGGTCGTTTTTTAGTTTACTGATAAATTGAAAAACGATAAATGTGTTTTTAAACTAGAAGATAGTGATGCCGCAATCCTACAAATCTTATTAGATATAATATACAGTGTCTTTGATTTCCAATCGATTATTTACCTGATAACTGCAACACACTATTCGCTAATTGTACTCCAGGGGAAAACCTAAAAGTGTTTAGCCTAAATGAATTTACACATCTCTCTTATATCCCTCTTAATAACTCAAAGACTGGTAACAAGTTACCAGCTCTCCTTCTCTTTTCGACAAGGCGTTATTTTCTAAGCAGGTTTGTATTGGCTAATCTTAGATATTGTGTGATCATGTTTGAACAACTCGACTTTAACACCTGTAAATGCTTTTTCATAAGTTATGTCTTTTAAGAACGCATAGTAGAGATTACCGGAATCTTTTAAATTTAAAACCGCCTTTTCATCATGCACATAAATGCACTGCAAGTGATTCTTTTGCAAACGGTAATGAAATACCTGCCGGTACTGGAAGTGTAATTCGGGATCAATACTTTCTAAATGCTCATGCACATGGTTGAAGCAATTTTGCAAATATGTGTGATCAGCCGCATGCACCATGTTGAAAAATTGCGCGATGCTTTGATTAATGGATTGCTGATTTTTCCCGGGAAATATTTGTGTATAATTTTTACTGACATAACTAAATTGGGGGTGCATGACAGGACAGGTAATGATTACCCACTGCGGAAACAGAAATTGTATCTTTTCAAAAAGATCAAACACTTCATCACGATTTTCTGCTCCGGCAAGTTTTACATATTTAGTAATGTAAGCTGTAAGTTTATCTTCCATTCTCATCAGGTCGCCATTAGGTTTCATTTTCTCTTTTTTAAAAAATTGGTAGAAAGTAAGAAATAAACTTCTGCATAAAATTTCAATCACACCATCCCCAAAAACGGTTAGAAAAATTAATAGTACTATTATACTATTTGCAGGTTTTTCGTGTCAATATAATTTCGATTTCTAATAATTAAATTATAATGAAACAGCAATTAAAAGCAAGAAGTGTTTTTGAAAACCCTGTTTATAAAGACAAAGTCACGGTGCTAAAAACCAGTTCAGAAACCAGTGGTAAATATTCATTGGGAGAACTGGTGATTTTTGGAGGTGGTGGAAATCCGCTCCATTCCCATAGCAAATTTGAAGAAACATTTATTTGTGTGAGTGGACGGTTAGGTGTATGGCTGAATAATGAAAAACATTTTTTATTGCCGGGCGAATCTATTACAGTGACTTTAAATACTCCACATCATTTTTTTAACGAAGGAAAGGAGCCGGTTACCTGCCAGGTAAAATTCGTACCCGGCCACGAAGATTTTGTAAAGGGCCTGGCAATTGCATACGGCCTGGCCGCGGATGGCAAAACCAATAAAACCGGAGTACCGAAAAGTTTTATGCATTTGGGTTTGTTGATATCATTAACTGATACTAAGCCTGTTGGCATGATGAGTCTTTTATTTCCATTATTCAGGCTGCTTGCTGAAAAAGCAAGAAAAAATGGAACTGAACAAAGGCTGCTGGAACTGTATTACTATGAAGTATAGCCTTTATTAATACTTAGACAAATGACTATCGCGGTTTATGGGACTAATAATAAAGTAAGCTGATGAAGTGTTCGGGTAATCTGGGTGCTTGAGAAGGCCTAATTTATCATTCACCTGAGATAAATGCTTACAAGGGTACGGCAATCCCTTTATCTGTATTACTTTACCATTAGTCAATTTCACGACACCTGAAAAATGCTTTAATATTAAAAAATATTGTTAAGGTTTATTTCAACACTATAAAAGGCTTACTTCTTGCATTTGATTAATTTGGAAGTTACTTTTGAATCGCTCTGGCATTTTCACATGCTGTGCATAAGTTCCTTCAGAGATCCTTTACCTTTTAGCTGAATTTTACCACTCGTTTAGATCTGATATCTTAACATTTTAGCTGAAATTTTATTCAGCATAATCCGTTCTCAAAAAAAATAACAGTGAAAAAACTCTTATTAATAGCTGCAATCTGCAGCTCCTCAGTTTGCTTTTCACAGCGTTTCAGCGCCGAATTATTTGGAGGAGTTTCCAATTACACAGGTGATTTCATTGAGTCCAAATACAGTTTCCAGGGTGCGAAACCTGCATTCGGAATCGGAGTTGGGTATGCATTGACCGACCATATCGGCCTCCGGGGCATGTTTTCATTTACAAAACTTGGTGCCGATGATAAAAATAATAGTGATCCTTACCTGCTCCGCCGCAATCTGAATTTCAAAACCAACATCGCGGAATTCAGTGTGATGGGACAGTACTTCTTCTTTAACACAAGTACGGCACGCATTAATCCGTACCTCACAGCAGGTCTCGGTGTATTTCATTATAATCCTTACACCTTCGATACAATTGGTAACAAACACTACCTGAAGCCGTTAGGCACAGAAGGCCAGGGTTTGTCGCAATACCCTGATCGCAAGCAATATAGTCTGACACAGTTCACTGTTCCTTTTGGAGCCGGCATCCGTTTCAGGGTAACAGAAAATGTGAGCCTGGGTTGGGAAATCGTTTTACGGAAAACATTTACAGATTATCTCGACGATTTGTCTAACTCTTATATAGATGAAGATGTTCTCAGAACTGCCAAAGGTGATAAAGCCGTAGAACTTGCCTATCGCTCAGGAGAAATAAAAGATGGCAACCCGATTTATCCTGTTGAAGGCACCACCAGGGGAGGAGTCAAAGCCAAAGACTGGTATTATTTTTCAGGTATAACCGCTTCATTCCGTGTAGGTAATGGAAATTTTTTTGGTGGCAATAGATCCGGCACCGGTTGCCCCACCCCCGTTTTTTAATCCAAACATCAATCAAAGACAGAGAAGGTTAGCCAACGCTAGCCTTTTTTATTTTTGTGAAGAAGTTGATCATAAAGCATTGAAAATAAGGAAATAAAAAAGGGCCCATAGAAATGAGCCCACTTTAGTTTCAACCCTAAACCCTTGAGAAAGATATTTTTTATATATCCAAGACTATGCCAAAATCATCTTTTAAGGAAGGGTATTTCAATTTTTTTTGCGCGCTATTGTTTCTTAATTACAAGCTTTTGATTTTCATCTTCCAGGATTTTATCCATAAAGACTTTAGTCGCAGCATACTTATCAGCAGGTATACGGTATTGATTCAGTACAAGGTGGGCTGTGCTGTACACCTGTTTGGTTTGTGCATCAACCCAATATTTAGATTCATAACTACCATATTCAAATTCAATCTTTTTTGAACCAGGTAATGATTCTACATTATATCCTTCCGGCAAAGCAAAAACGGTAGTATCCCGCTTTAATAATGGAAAGTCTAGCAGAAAGTCCTGCGTTCTTTTCTCTACGGCAGGCATCTTATGACCCCAAAATCTATACATGCGAGGACGGATAAACATTTTACTTCCCGCAGTAAAATCGGAAATTTTTTCTGTCAACAAGTAAAGATTGGTTTCATAGGGGGATTTATCAGGTGAGCCAAAATTGATTTCATAATCGTCAGGATTTGTAAATCCCAACCAGTCGACAAGAAATCTTTTCTGGTCATCTTTTTTCTCCTTTGAAAAGTATATCTGGTAATCTCTGAATTCACCTGTTGTTATTTGCTGGGCATTAATTTCTCCTGAACCATCATCCTTTATTGCAACATTGGTTTTCATTGAAAACACATTGTTAGCAGGATTACTTTTTTGCGTAGGGGTTAATACTCCTCCCTTTTCAGTGATTAATAAAGCATTTCTGTTTTCATTTGACATGCCGAGGCTGCCGAACTTAATGTCATTGCTTGTGCACTCTAGCCAAATAGTATCTTTTGGTAAGGGCACGCATAAAATCATGTGGTTAAAGTCGGCATAAGCGAAATTAGGGTCAACGGGAATATCTTCCGACCCTCTGTTGATTAAAGCCTGATAACTTTTAATATTAATCGCAGAGAGACAGGCCTGCATATAGTTACTTAACCCTTTACAATCGCCATATTTTTTTTCATGTAAAAAATCGGCTGGGAAAGGTATCCATCCGCCAACACCTAACGAAATGCTGACATATCTAAAGTTTTTTTGCAAATAATTGTAGAGAACTTTCACTTTGTCTTTTTCGCCGCTAACGCCGGCAACAAGAGCCTGTATATCTTTTTTATTTTTATCAGACAACTGATTTAATTTACTTGTAGCATTGTAATACCAAGAACCAAAATCTTTCCATGTCGACATATTTCCAGAATATCCACCCCATTCAAATTTCGCTGCATTAAATTTTACATATGGAAAATAAGTAATTAGCGGCCCTGAATTTTCTTCATACTTTTTTGCACGAAGATTATTTACAGCAAACGTATATCCCTTAAACTTGTCATTATTGGAATCGGTCGCTTCAAGATCTATGTTATAAACCTTGTATTTGATAGCGACATCTGGAAGAAAACTGATATTAAAACTGGATCGCTCAACTGATTGAGAAGGATCTTGAATGGAATACCTCGGCAAATGAAGTAATCCCTTATAGGTTACTTCATAATCGGTTTCCAATGTAACCGGATAATTGGCAGAAGAAATCTGTAGATAGTAAATTTTAAAATCTTCTATCAAACCATCGCCACCTGTTGTTGAAGTCATCAGATCTTTCTTTTTATGTTTCGATATCAGCTTTCCAACAGAATCATACAATTTTATATCAACATCTTCCAATACTTTAAAACTGTTTGTGTGTATCACAAACCCCAGGCGGTTTGCATGTTTTTTATTCAGAATGGTGATTACTTCATGACTCTTCATGGTTGCCTTTCCTGGCTGGTTAATGACTATCTCTATTTTCTCATCACGTTTGACTGAATATGCATCTTCTTTCAACTCTTTTGAAATGGTACTGGCATTATGGAGACTTAAAGTTGTTAACTGTCCTGTTTGTGCAAGTAACGCATTGCCGGAAAGCAATAAATTAACTAAGAATATGCAGGCTATTGATTTTTTCATAATCTGGGTATTAAATTAGGGTCGGGCTTTCTTTTTTATCACGACCTGCTCGTTCAGCATTGCATATAATTTTTTATGGAAGTCCAATATCAATGGATATTCATCAGTAGAATAAAATGGCCGCTTATAATCAAGGGTGATTCGGTACTGCATATTTGGTCCCTCCTGCTGTGCGACTCTGCTGACCACAATACTTGTATCAGGCATAATCATTCTTACATTATTAGGCAACGCTTCTAATTCATAACCATCAGGTATTCTTATAGAACCACTCAATGTATAACCCTGGTTATGACCATAAAAAATATCTGATACCCTTGTGTCGGCTATGAACGGATTTTTTTCTAAACCACAAAATAGATTAATTGAAAAATATCTGTAGTCACCACTGGAATTTGTTGGAATCGTAAATTTCACCTTTTGAGAAAAGGGTAATGAGTCTTTATCAACATTATTGGTAGTGAAGTCAGAAACGGAAATGCCATGATATGTTTTAGTAAAATGGTTTTCCATAAATTTATCTTTTCCTTCTTTCCAACAAACCAGCTCCTCGGTTTTAGAATAACCCATGCAATCTATATATGCTTCCCCGCTTAGCACACCTTCAGGAGATATGGACGCCGTAACATGGGATCTTTGTGAATACTTGCTTTTATCATCCCAAATCACCACCCAGCCCCATTCCTGTTCACTAATACTTCTCTCAAAATCAACCTGGCTGATAACCAATCCTTCTGAATACATAACATTGTCAGGAATCACATGAGATGGTGTATGCTGGTCGGTTCCATCCAGATAATACGTCTTTTCTCCAATTTGAACATAAGCCATCACCGTATTAAACTGACCTAAACGTGGATCTGTTGTATTCACTCTTCCATGTTCCCTGGTACTCACCAAAATTGGAAAGGCTTTAAGACCGGCATCTTTAAGCAGATTAATCAAAATCAAATTAATTTCACCACTGTTTCCTTTTTTACTTGACCAGGCCGATTTTACACCATTTAGCGCATAAAGTCTGTAGTCCCCGTCCCACTCCATATTTTTCTTTACAAACTTGTGCACCGCAATCATTTTCTCCTCAGGCTTGGTCAATAACTTAAGTTGTTCGTCAAGTTCTTTTGTCCGAGGTATATTTCTTTTCAACTGCGTACCAAAATCTTCGTCTTCCATTAGATCCTTTACAATCCGGGGCCATTGTACAGTATAATTTCTGTTGACACCGGCAGCAGGAGAATAGTAGTTAGTAATTTTAAAGGACACTTTCTGCCAGTAGTCATCGTAACAACTAATAAAAGGTTCGTCCTTTAATCCGGGAATATTGGTCATCAAAGCTGTCTGTGTAACCCTGCCGGCGCTTTGCTTTTTTTCATGTTTGTATTCCTGTAATGTCTGAAACATTGGTATGATTGTATATTCCTCCGGATAATCCAACTGAAAACGGCTATACCTTACCGGTATGTCTTCCTGAAATTGCCAGTTGCGGATGTAAGGTTGTGAGGTGCGAAAAACATATTTGTATTCAATAATGGAACCCGATTTAACTTCGGGAAAGGTGAAAATCTGCTGGTTTGAGCGATTATCAACTTTTTTATTGAAAATTGATTTTTTGTCAAGTTTTGTAATGACAACATTCCCTGTTGCATCCAGGTTATAGGTTTGGGCCTCTAGTTTTGTGATACTTTCGATGCCATTCCGCGCGATATAGTTCATTTTAAAATCAGCTTCGCTGAGTCCTTTATCATTAAAAATTTTTACTCTTCTATGGACTTTTAAAATAATTTCTATTCCGTTGTCATAAACTCCAATTTCCTGCATGGCAGTATGAAATATTACTTCCGCTGCAGCACTCTTATCAAGAGCTGATTCTTTCAATAATAGGTCTTCTTTCTTCACTACTCCAAAATCTTCAGTTTCTTTTGTAGTGACTTTTCCTTTTTGTGCGAAAGTGGTTTCCAGGAGCAGCAGGCTGACTCCCAGCATAAGCATTTTTTTCATTTTTGGGTGTTTTGCAGTTAAATATTCAGGATTGGTTATTTAATTTTTAGCAGTACAGGTTCATCGAGGTGTGCCTGCATCTTTTTATAAAACTCATGTAGTGTTGGATATTCTGAAGCAGTATATAATGAGTGGTGAAAATCGATCTTCATATACATCGTAATTCTTTTATTGTCTTTACTAAGCTCCATACTTCGCGAGAAAAAGATCGCCTTATCTGAAGTAGTTAAAGATGTATTTGTAGGAAGAGATTCCACAATATAATTGTCAGGCAGCTCGATGTTCTGAAAGTAAACAAGCGTTTTACGGCAACCAAAATTCACATCTGTAAATCGGTTTTTGGCAATAAATGGATTTGAATTCATACCGGCAAACAAGTTAATATTCACCTGCGTATAATCACCAGTAGTACCGAGTTGCTGTCTGAATTTTACAATCTGATTGAGTGGGAGTGTATCTTTCTCCAGGTTTTCAATTTTAAAACTGTCTACAGCCAGGTCATTGTAAGGTTTTATATAAACTGCTCGAATAAAAGCATCTTTATCGGAACGGATTTTTAATTCGGAATATGCCCTCGCATAACCGGATTCAGTAATTGTTGCTTCTCCCTCATGAATACCCTGAGGAGTAATTTTCGATCGAAGACTGATTGTGCGTTTTTCATAATTCTGCTTGTCTTCAATACTTACTAAGGTTTTATTCTTTTTAAAAACAGGAAAACCAACAGTATTTAAAAGTTCAATGGGGATTAATACAGTATTATCAAGCTCATCGGTTGCATCCAGAAAATACTCTTTAGTATCGATTTTGACATAGGCTATAACTTTATTAAACTGGCTTAAAAACGGGGTATTGATATCCACTCTGCCATGGCTTCTGTCACTAACCAACATGGGTACAACATTAATACCTGAAGCTTTTAATATATTGACCAATATCAAATTAATATCTCCGGCATCACCTTTACCACTTGCCCAAATACTCTTTAATTTTTCATCCCCATAAAAGCTTTGATAGCCGTCCCAGTTCATCTTCTTTTTTACAGCATAATAAAGCATTGTCATCCGGGCATTTTCATCCTGTACGGCTGCCGCCTGTTTAATTAAATCTTCAGTACCGCTGATTTTTTTTTCGATCGCTCTTCCGAAACTTTCATTTTGTAAAAGCTCAATACTAGCTTCTTCCCATGTGCTTACAAATTTATTATTGTAGGAACCGTCCTTTACAACTGCAAGCTGAAGTTCCACTCTCTGCAGATAGTCATTTCTGGAATCCATATAAGGCTCATCAGGAAGGCCTGGTACATTTTTCATTTCAAAACTGATAGCACCTTCACGCTGATCAGGTTTAACATCACAGTTATAGTGTGCGCTTTTTAATACCCTGTAATTAAAGGTAGCAACGGGCAAAATTGTAAATTGGAAAAAACTATTGTATACAGGAAGTTCATCCTGGAAGTACCAGTAATCTATTGCCCGGTAACTTTTCCTGACCCTGGTATAGGTGTATTCAACAATTGAACCTTCATGCACTTCTGGAAATGTAAATGTCACAAAAGAAAAATCACCATTGATCTTCTTTCTGTAAATTTCTTTTGCTGCCAGGTTACTCATTTTTAAAGAACCATCAGGGTTTTTATTAATAACAACACCTTTAATATCCGTGATACTTTCAAAATCATTCACATGCAGATACCTGATACGAATATTGGCATGCCTGATACCCGGTTCTTTAAGAATTTTCATCCTCACACGACTGTAGGTAAACATGCGGTAATCATCAGGTAAAACCTTGGCGTCTTTGTGCAGATAAACCGCTTCAGCTTCGGGGTCAAAGGCACATTTTGTTAAAGCAAGTTCCTGTGAAGTTGGTAAACCAAAGTCTGCATAGTAATCTGCCTGGGCATGGATACTAAAATGCGCAAGTATGCTCAGAAGAATAACGAGGGTGATGGGTTTCATAAGTTAGCTATAGAACAAAAAAATACAATTAGTTATATTTTTCCAAGTAAAAAATCTTATATGTTTTTCTTTAATATTTATGGGTAAACCAAGCTAATTGTATGTTCCAACATCATATCAACAATCCACACACATGCTGTTCCAGTATCGTATAAAACTGAAATCTAAATCGATTATTGTCTTTATAAAAGGGTGAAAACACGGTAACTGTTTTGATATTCTGTTAATGAATGAATAGCAGTATAGATATTATCGAATCCAAAAAGTTTTGAAAATAAAAAAGCCCTGCTTTTTAACAGGGCTCCTTATAATCAAGAAAGAATTTTACCATTGTTCGGTACCACTGAAAAAGAAACTGCCTTCAATTTTGGCATTTTGATCGCTATCGCTTCCGTGTACTGCATTTTTGCCAACGCTTTCAGCAAAGAGTTTACGAATGGTGCCATCAGCTGCCTTTGCAGGATCGGTTGCTCCAATCAGTTTCCTGAATTCTTCCACTGCATTATCGCGTTCGAGAATCGCCGCAATAATGGGGCCGCTGCTCATAAATTCGACCAGTTCACCATAAAAAGGTCTTTCTCTGTGCACTGCATAAAACTCACCAGCTTTTTCTTCTGTAAGTTTTGTCTTCTTCAATGCTACAATACGAAATCCTGCTTGTTCAATTTTATCCAGGATCGCTCCGGAATTGCCTTTTGAAAAGGCATCTGGTTTGATCATTGTAAATGTTCTGTTGCTCATATTTTTTAAATTGTATGTGATTTTACGGCGGGCAAAGGTAAGTCAAATTCTTTCCGGCAATAAATAATGAGGGAATTAAGATGCACAGTAACTGGAATTTTAATGGCATATCCATACCTTTGCGCCTCTTTAATGAAGCCTATACAGCAAATATTCCCCCTTTTCAGTGAACCCAGGAAAGTTGTCATCACGATGCACCAGAAGCCTGATCCTGATGCAATGGGCTCTTCGCTGGGCCTGTACCATTTCCTGATCCAGTTTGGCCATGAAGTGACGGTTATCTCGCCAACCAATTGGGCTGACTTTCTGAAATGGATGCCAGGTTGCCAGCATGTGCTTGATTATGAGGCGCAGAGAGAGAAATCAGACCAGCTTTTAGAAGAGGCTGACTGGATTTTTTGCCTGGATTTCAATAATCTTCATCGCACACGGTACATGGCTGCCAAACTTGAAAAAATCAAGGGTGACAAAATACTGGTTGATCACCATGAAGAGCCGCAGACGGGCACTTTTGTCTATGGAATAAGTATTATTCCCAAAAGTTCCACTGCCGAAATGATCTATGAAATTATCGTGGAATCAGGTCATGCTGATAAAATTAATGGAGCAATAGCACAATGCCTGTATGCAGGTGTAATGTCTGATACGGGGTCTTTCCGTTTCCCGATTACAACTTCCAGTGTGCATCAAATGGTAGCGGAGTTAAAGAAAAAAGGATTGAATCATTCAATGGTTCACGAAGAGATTTATGACAACTTCCTCGAAAACAGACTGAGATTTACTGGACATGTATTACTTAACCGCATGCATGTCTATTATGAATATAATACTGCAATCATCGCAATACCCAAAGCTGATCTGCAGAAGTTTCATATTAAAACGGGCGATACAGAGGGGCTGGTTAACTATCCGCTGTCTATACAAGGAATTAAAATGGCCGCCTTGCTGATCGACAGAGATGAGGAGAGAAGATGGTCATTCAGAAGCAAAGACGGATTTGATTGCAATAGCTTCGCCCGCAAATACTTCAATGGAGGCGGACACTATAATGCCTCCGGAGGAAGAAGTTTTGACTCGCTTGAAGATAACATCAGGCAGTTTAAAGATGCCTTACAGGAAAATGCTTTACAACTACAATAAACAAACAATGAAAAAAACAATGCAGCTGCTGACTGCCCTGTCGGCCTTTTGGATGGTGTCGTGCAAAAATATCGGTTTCGATAAGACAAAGACCGGTATGGAATATAAAATCTATTCAGAAGGAAAGGGAAATCTGCTCAAGAAAGGTGATTATGTAAAATTTCAATATAAAATAACACATAAAGATTCACTGATCACAAGCTCATATGACTTTATTCCGGGTTACGATGAAGTTGATTCTGTTGGTCGTTACCATGATTTTTCTGAGATTTTAACCTCGATGAAAGTGGGCGACAGTGCTGTTTGTTACCAATTGTTTGATTCCTTGTCAACGCGCTCCCAGTATGGTATGCCGCCGTATATGAAAAAAGGCGACAAACAGAAAATGACAATTAAGATAGTGGATGCTATTACCGGTGGAAGAGAGGCCGCTATTGCTGACTATCAGAAAGAAATGGAAAATTTTAAAGACAGGGAATTGGTTAAAATCGAAAGATATCTTACGCAGAATAAAATCAATGCCACTAAAGTAAATAACAATGTGTTTGTTGAAGTTCAGTCTGAAGGTACCGGCCCTGTTGCTGATTCAGGCAAACTGGTAGGCGTAAAGTATACAGGTTATAACTTCGATGGCAAGTTCTTTGATTCTAATGTAGACAGTACTAAACAGACTCAGAAACATGGTCTCGAGCCATTCTATTTTGTAGCCAAACAGGAAGGCGCTATCGCTGGAATGATGGAGGGAATCACGTTGTTCAGACAGGGAGGTAAAGGCAGATTATTTATCCCTTCAATTCTGGGTTATGGCCCACAGGGTAATCCTCCTGCAATTAAACCGAATGAAAATTTAATTTTTGACATAGAAGTTGTTGAGGTGAAAGATGCTCCTCAGCGTCCACAAATGCCGGGACAGTTTCCGCAGGAAAATCCAAACAGATAATTAGAAATTTAATTATAAAGGGAAAGCCGTGTCGCCTTAGGCGAGACGGCTTTCCCTTTATAATTTATCCAGAAGCTTCACAACTTCACTGGCTTCCTTTGCGTCATGCACACGAAGTATGGCCGCTTTTTTTAACAAGGCAATTGTATTGCAAACGCTTGTGCCATTTAAAGCTTCACCAACAGACACGCCAAGTGTTTTATAAATAGACGATTTTCGGGAAAGTCCGGCCAATATCGGAACTCCCAGCCAATCGAAATGCTCAAATTTTGCAAGTAACTGAAAGTTTTGAACAATAGTTTTTGCAAATCCAAAACCAGGGTCTGCAATTACATCTTTGATTCCGGCATTTTTACATGCATGGATTTTTATGGCCAGGAAATCCCAAACTTCTTCCACTACATTTTCGTATTGAGTAAGCGACGTCATGGTTGCTGGTGTTCCGCGCATATGCATTACTACATAAGGCACTTTGAGTGAAGCCACAACACTTAACATTTCATCATCTTTACCGGCGCTGATATCATTGACCATTTCAGCACCTGCTTCAACAGCGGAATCAGCCACTGCTGCATAAAATGTATCTACGGAAATGATAATCTCAGGATAATGTTGCTTTACAGCTATAATCGCTGGAACCACTCTATTAAGTTCCTGTTCAACTTCCAGTGTCACACTCCCGGGTCGGGTGCTTTGGCCGCCGATGTCCAGTATTTCTGCGCCTTCTTCAATAAGACTTCCTGCCTTGTTCAAAATCATTTCTATATCCGTGGCCCGGCTATCTTTAAAAAAGGAATCAGGTGTTACATTAAGAATGCCCATTATCAGTGGTTTATGTACCACCAGCAATCGCCCTCGTAAATTCAGTGAAAACATTCTCCTGAGTTCGTTATTTTTGAAGTTAAAGATAGCAATTCGATACGGCAGTTGTGGAAAATCCCAAATATCCAAACAACCGCAACAGTTAAAATATTTCAAGCAAAAGGATGAGCAATACCATATCTACAGAACAACAATACGATGAGGCATTAATGACCTGCAGCGAAATATTCATAAAAAAAACACGCGACTACGGCACGTCCTGGAGAGTGCTCAGGATAATATCAATTACTGACCAGATTTTTATTAAAGCCAAAAGAATCCGAACCATCCAGGAAAAGAAAGTACAGCGGGTGGGTGATGATATTCAGAGTGAATTTAAAGGAATAGTGAATTACGGAATAATCGGGTTGATTCAACTCAAAATGGGAACTGATGGGGTAGAGGATCTTGCTGCAGAAAAGGTTGAGTATCTATACAAGCAGTATGCTCAGGAAGCGCGTGAAACAATGCTGAATAAAAATCATGATTACGGTGAAGCCTGGCGGGATATGAGCCAGGAAAGTTTTACTGATCTTATATTAATGAAATTAAAAAGAATCAGGCAGATCCTTTCGAATGATGGAAAAACAATTATCAGCGAAGGGGTTGATGCCAACTTCATTGATATTATCAATTATGCATTGTTTGCATTGATACTAATCAATGAAAAAACTCATTAGCCTCTGCCATAAACTTATAAACCTCTTTAAATTTTCACTCCGCACATGAAGGCAATATTATGGATATCCCGTTGGGTGGTAGGCGCGCTTTTTATTTTCAGCGGATTGATAAAAGCAAACGATCCATTGGGTCTGAGTTATAAAATGCAGGAATTTTTTGAAGTCTGGGGCTGGCATAGCTTTAATAATATGACGCTTGCCATGTCGATTTTAATGATTGCATTTGAAATCATAGCCGGCGTCGCAGTAATTCTGGGATGGAAATTTAATTTATTCAGCTGGTTGTTACTCCTGTTAATTCTTTTCTTCACTTTCCTTACCGGCTATGCGCTTTTATCAGGTGAAATAAGGGAGTGCGGATGCTTTGGCGACTGCATAAAATTAACGGCAAAAGAGTCTTTCATTAAAGACCTCATTCTGCTTGTTTTAATATTATTTCTATTTTTTAAGCGGCACGATGTACAACCGGTTTTTAAACATTTTGCTTCAGTGGTTTTATTGAGGGCGGTAACGGTCTTCTCATTCGGTATTCAATTTTATGTATTGAAGCATCTTCCACTTATTGATTGTTTGCCATATAAAAAGGGCAATAATATCGTACAGAATATGAAAATACCTGCAGGAGCTATACCTGACAGTACGGTCATTAATTATGTTTACCAGAAGCAAGGAAAAGAAATTGAATTTGATGCAGACCATTTTCCAGTTGATTTTGACGACTCGCTATATATATTTGTGAAACGTTATGATAAGGTTGTAAGAAAAGGAAATGCACAGCCGCTTATTAAGGATTTCGTGATTATTTCTCTCTCCGGTACAGACACAACTCAGGCCATTTTAGCCCAACCGGGAAAAACCATAGTTATATTTTCCAAATCATTGCCATCATATAAAAAATGGGATTGGGGAGCAGAACTTAAAAAAATTCTCCCGCTGGCGAAGGCAAAAAATATTCCTGTTATAATGGTTTCAGCTGATGCAGAAAATGCTCGAATTGGATTAGCGGCATGGGAGATGCAGGATGTACTGTTGATGAAGGGCGACCTTGTGGCAATCAAAACCGCTGCGAGAGCAGATCCAACCATGTATATCCTGGATCAGGGAACGATACTGGGAAAATGGTCATACGCCGATTTTGATAATGCCATCCCAATGATAACCGGGCGATAAACTGCAATAATATGGTTCTCCTGTTCCTGGCAAAAAAACTAATGTATGGGAGCCTTGTGCTTATTGGTGTGGTGATAATTGTTTTTTTCCTTTTCCAGGGCATCGGCGATCCTGCAAGGTTAATCTTAGGTCAAACCGGAGATGCTGCAACGATAGAAAATATTCGCAAAGAGTTATATCTGGATCAACCTAAGTCAAAACAGTTAATTTTTTATCTGAACGATATTTCACCTTTGGGTTTTCACAGCAGAAGTGAAATTAAGTCAAAGGGGCTAAGCGGGATATTTATCGGAGGAGAAAAAACAATTGGATTAAAAGTTCCTTATCTGCGCCGATCATATCAAAGTAAAAAAGAGGTTTGGGTCATTTTAATGGAGGCTCTTCCCGGCACATTGATCTTATCGCTGGCGGCTATGCTGATTGCCATTTTATTGGGGATACCATTGGGAATAAAGGCTGCTGTTAATAAGGATACCTGGATTGACCGCACTGCTATAGTATCAAGCGTTGCCGGTATTTCGGCCCCGTCATTTTTCATGGGTATACTAATTGCTTACATGTTTGGATTCATTCTGCATAAATATACCGGCCTTTTTATGACGGGAAGTTTATTCGATCAGGATCCGTTTGAAGGTAAAAGAATGCAACTTCAAAATCTCATACTGCCGGCGATTACTCTTGGCATACGTCCGCTTGCAATTATTACACAACTTACCCGCAGTGCCATGCTGGATATATTATCAAAAGACTTTATCCGTACAGCTAGGGCAAAAGGTTTATCTGAAAATACCGTAATATGGCGCCACGCATTTCCTAACGCCCTTAACCCCGTGCTTACCGCCATTACGGGTTGGTTTGCCGAACTACTGGCAGGTGCTTTTTTTGTGGAATATATTTTTGGTTGGAAGGGAATAGGTAAAACGACAGTAGATGCTTTGGAGAAACTCGACTATCCGGTTGTGATGGGGAGTATTTTACTTACAGCGGGCATCTTTGTCATGGTCAACATACTGGCTGATTTTTTATACAGCTTTACCGATCCAAGAATAAAACTCCATTAAAAAGGCTTTTTCATTAATTGAAAATTTTGTAACTTGATTAAACAGTATCTACGGATTGTTCACCAAAATTGCCAGAATGAAAAAAGTTTCAGACATTTTTAAGAGAAAAGGGCTTTCCAATATCACCGTAACACCAGATGCGACGGTGCTGGAAGCGTTAAAAATCATGGCCGAAAAAAATATCGGCTCTGTAGTTGTAATGGAGAATGATGTTTATCTCGGTTTGTTTACCGAGAGAGATTACGCCCGTAAAGTAATCTTGCATGGCAAAAGTTCAAGTGACCTCAAAGTAGGTGAAATCATGTCGGAGTATCTGCCTAAGGTAGCTCCGGAAAATACAGTGGAGGAATGTATGGAAATTATGACCAATCATAATATCAGGTACATACCCGTATTTCAGGATGATGATTATGTAGGTGTTATTTCTATTATTGATGTTGTGAAGGAAACGATGCTTGAGCAGAAAGATCAGATCGAGCAGCTGCAACACTATATACACTCTTCAGTATAAATTTTATTGCTATATATTTTTAAAGCCTTTGTTATCCGGCAAAGGCTTTCTTTTTTACTGTATCACAACTTCATGGATGATGTTTTCTCCCAGCGCTTCATTCACCCTTTGCTTTATCTGATTTTTTTGATATAGTAACTCGTTTTTGAGCGGCGCTACGTTAGTTGTAACAAATAGGGTATGATCAACGATCTGAACTTTATCAGTATACTTTGCAATTGTTTTACCCATGATATCACCCCAGATATCTTCGATACGATAGGACCGTATCTTGCTGTCCATCCTGCTCGTTTTCAAAAACTGCGCAATGGCATCTTTCAAAGAAATTTCTTTTGACATAATATCAGACCGGGATTTTCATAATATTTTCTTCCTTTAATTCAATTAATTGGTACTGCGCTGTCAATCGATCCATAATTGCTTTTATTCTTTCGCAATGTGTATCGGTAATGAATACCTGCCCATCATTTTCGGTGTAAACCCAATGGAGCAAATTCATCATTCTGCTTTCATCCAGTTTTTCAAAGATATCATCCAGCAAAAGAATTGGCGCATACCCTTTGGCATTTTTCAATGATACAAATTCTCCGAGCTTTATGGCGAATAAAAGGCTTTTTCGCTGCCCCTGCGACGCTAATGCCCTGAAGGGCTGATTATCCATGTAAATTTCAATATCATCCCGGTGTATCCCTGAATTTGTGCGTTGGGATGCAAGGTCGCGTTCCCGGCTTTCCTTCAGTAACTTTTGAAGGGGAATTGTTGCAAGATGGCTTTTATATTCCAATACCACTTTCTCCCTCTCCCCCGAGATATTACTATAGAAAGATTGAACGTTGTCAAAGTAGGATGACACAAACAACCTTCGGTTTTCAAATATGATATCACCATGGCTGGCAAGCTGTAAATCCAGAATATCCAGCAAAGCGAAATCCCGGATAGCTCCTTCCGCCATTTTTTTTAGCAGGCTGTTCCGTTCCAGCAGCACTTTGTTGTACCTGATTAACTGGTCTATATATCCGGGAACCAATTGGGAAAGTAAAGTATCCAGAAACCGGCGACGCTCGTTTCCCGGCCCTGTGATCAGACTGATATCATCAGGCGTAATAATTACCGCCGGAAATTTACCAATGTGCGACGAGAATCGGGTACAGGGCTCATTATCGACTATCAATTCCTTTTTTCCGGTTTCCCGGTAAATACACACCACCGGGTGCTCTTTATCTCCATTATCAAATTTACCATCAATTCTAAAGCCCTGGAACCCGGTTCTGGCAGACAACTGATCGGACCGCCCGAAATAACTTTTTGTAAAACACAAATAGTAAATAGCATCAAGAAGGTTGGTTTTGCCCACACCATTGTTTCCACAAAAAGCAACCAACCGGGCATCGAATTGAAAATCCTGGAATGAGTAATTCCTGAACTGGGTAAGGGTGATATGATGTAGCCGGAACAATGATGGAATTGAAACACAAACTTAGCATAACCACTTCAAATCCCATCAATCATTACCCCGAGCGCATGATTCCAGTTTCGTATTATCGTTCTTTTCGCCTTCTCCGCCTTCAAAATCCTTGCGGGCAAGCGGGCTATCATGTATGCAATATGGTTACGTAAATTTCAATGAAAAAGGCCGTATTCGCGAAACAACGGCAAGATTTGGGAATGAATATAAGCATGTTATAAAACAGCCATAATCTTTGGTATTGATGAGTGGAGCGACTGAATTTTAAAATATTCCACCTCCTGGTATTGTGCCTAAAAGTTTAGCTATTTCATCCTATATTTGCCCCTCAAATTCAAATAAGTGAGCACTACAAAAACTTCACCAGTAAAATTCAGCAAAGAGACTTACCTGTACTGGTATGAACTCATGCTTTTATTGCGTCGTTTTGAGGAAAAGGCAGGCCAGTTGTATGGTATGCAGAAAATCAGGGGATTCTGTCATTTGTATATCGGGCAGGAAGCACTTGCTGCAGGTTGCATGACAGCTACCAAACCGATGGATCCATTTATTACAGCCTATAGAGACCATGGACTGGCGATTGCAAAAGGAATCAGTGCAAAAAGCTGCATGGCCGAATTGTATGGTAAAGCAACCGGATGTTCCAAAGGAAAAGGTGGAAGCATGCACTTCTTTGGTCTGAAAGAAGCCTTCTTTGGAGGACACGGTATCGTTGGTGCTCAGATTGGCACTGGTGCTGGTTTGGCATTTGCAGAAAAATATAAGGGTACCGACAATGTATCACTAACCTTTTTTGGTGATGGTGCCGCTCGCCAGGGAATGTTGCATGAAACTTTCAACATGGCTATGTTGTGGAAGTTGCCGGTGGTGTTTATCTGCGAAAATAATCATTACGCAATGGGAACCTCGGTAGCCCGTACTTCAAATGTTGTTGATATTTATAAACTCGCTGATGCCTACGACATGCCTGGTGATTCTGTAGATGGAATGGATCCCGAGGCCGTACACGAAGCTGTAGCCCGTGCGGTAAAAAGAGCAAGAGCAGGCGATGGTCCTACTTTGCTTGAAATGAAAACCTATCGGTACAAAGGACACTCAATGAGTGATCCGCAGAAATACAGGACGAAAGAAGAAGTGGAAGAATACAAATCAAAAGATCCGATAGAAGTTACAAAAGCAAAACTACTTTCTGATTTTGGAGTAAGTGAAGAAGAAATAGAAGTAATCAATGAAAGAGTTAGGGCAGAAGTGGAAGAGTCCGTGAAATTTGCCGAAGAAAGTCCTTGGCCAGATGACAATGAATTGTTGAAAGATGTGTATGTGCAGGAAGATTATCCGTTTATTACTGACTAAATAAAATCCAAATAACCAAAGGTGTAGTCATGTGGCTATACCTTTTCATTTAAAAAGCCAGTTACATGTCAGAAAAAAACGTACAGGATACAGAACAGCAGGATGTGATTCGTAATGCCCAGGGATTCTGGGAGAAAAACAATAAAATTATTTTAATTATTACCAGCGCAGTGATACTGATTGCAGGTGGTTACCTTGGTTATAAATATCTTTTCCAGCTTCCGAATGAAGCAAAAGCACAGGAAGAAATTTTTAAAGCAGAAGAAAATTTCAGAAAAGATTCTGTGTCTCTTGCTTTAAATGGGAATATCACTACCCCGGGCTTCCTGAAAGTTATCAAAAAATACGGTGGTACTAAAACCGGTAATCTGGCCAGGTTGTATGCGGGTCAATGTTATCTTCAACTGGGCGATTATCCAAATGCGGTTAAATACCTGAATGATTTCAGTGCGAACGGCGCCAAACAGGTTGAAGCGAAAGTGGAAGGAATGCTGGGTGATGCTTATTCCGAACAAAAGAAAAACGAAGACGCAATCAGTCATTATAAAAGGGCAGGAACACTATTCGAAAAAGACCAGGCACTTTCATCTGAATATTTATTCAGGGCAGCCTTATTACTTGAATTGAGTGGAAAAACCAAAGATGCGGCTGAATTGTACCAAACAATAAAAGATAAATACCCAAGAACAGAAAAGGGATTTGTTGCTGAGAAATACCTGGCCAGAACAGGCGTGACTAAATAATTTTTAAAGTATAGCGATAAATAATCGGGAAGGTGAAGGGTGAATTATTCACTTTTCACCTTTCTGATTTAAAGACTAATTTCACCCCTTCGAACGTATTCTTTATGGCGAGTAAAGGAAATAAAAAGCTTGTAGAAAATAGCCCGGCTGCAAAGACTAAGACCGCTGGCTCAGTTATTATTGTGCGTACAGAGTGGAATGCTGAGATCGTTGATAAGCTTGAAAAGGGCTGTTTATCCATCCTTGATAAAAATGGATTTACAGATATACACACCATTACTGTTCCCGGCGCAGTAGAAATTACATTTGGAATAAAAAGCTACTGGGAGAAAGTAAAATACAGGGATAACAGGCCGGCGGCATTTATAGCGCTTGGTTGTGTTATTAAAGGTGGTACCCCTCATTTCGATTATGTATGCAAAGCGGTAACCGATGGAGTTGTTCAGCTAAATCTTAGTTTGCCCGTACCCACAATTTTTGGCGTACTTACTTTGAACAATGAAAAAGAAGCGCAGGAACGCACTGGTGGCAAACATGGTCATAAAGGAGAAGAAGCAGCGCTTACTGCGATTTCCATGATCAGATTAATCGATTCTTACAAAAATCTTTAATAGAATTTACTACAAACTCAGGGTGTGATGATGAAAGTTGATTTGTTTATTCCCTGTTTTATGGATCAGTTATATCCAGATACAGCATTCAATACCGTTAAAGTGTTGGAAAAAGCCGGGTGCAGTGTGAATTATAATGAAAACCAGACCTGCTGTGGTCAACCTGCTTTCAATGCCGGCTATCAGGCAGAAGCAAGGACCGTTTGCGAAAAATTTATAAAAGATTTTTCAGGTACAGAGGTTATAATTACCCCCAGTGCTTCCTGTGCCGGTTTTGTAAAAAATTATTACAAAACACTTTTTAAGGAGTCCGTTTACCAGCGCGACATCAATACGCTCAGTCAATCTGTTTTTGAGCTGAGTGATTTCCTTGTTAATAAATTGCACATAAGTGACCTGGGTGCATCGTTTGAAGCAACTGCCACCTATCACGATTCCTGTGCCGGGCTCAGGGAATACGGCATCAAAAAGGAACCGCGGCAATTATTGGAAAACGTGAGGGGATTGAAACTTGTGGAAATGAAAGATGTTGAAACCTGTTGTGGATTCGGCGGAACATTCGCTGTAAAATTTGAATCCATCTCCCTTGCCATGGGAGATCAAAAAACAATTAATATTGAAGCCACCGGTGCTGAGTATGTAATTTCAACAGACATTAGTTGCCTGATGCATATCAACGGTGTAATGGAACATAAAGGAAGAAAAGTAAAATCTTTGCACCTGGCAGATGTGTTGGCGAAGTTTTGAAAAAAGTTCGAAGTACGAAGTGCGAAGTGCAAAGTGACGAATACAAGTAAGGAGTAGTATCAACATATTGAAGGTTTCAAAAATAAACATATGGCATACTGGCTTGTAAAATCTGAACCATCAGTTTATCCCTGGGAACAAATGGTGAAAGACAAAAAAACATTTTGGGATGGCGTTCGTAATTATGCTGCAAGGCTGCATTTAAGAGCCATGAAAAAAGGTGACGAAGCTTTTTTTTATCACAGCAATGAAGGATTGGAAATAGTGGGAATTGTCAAAATCGTTAAAGAAGCGTACCAGGATCCAACAACGGACGATGACAAATGGGTAGCAGTCGATTTAACGCCGGTGCGAAAATTGAAAAATCCGGTGCCGCTCACAGAGATAAAAAAACGCAAGGAATTGGCAGATATGGCGCTGATCAGACTCGGCAGGCTTTCTGTACAACCTGTAACCGATGAAGAGTGGAAAATTGTAATGGAGATGGCAGGAGAAAAATAAATCCTGATGCTTTATGCTCAAGAAAAAACTTGTTGTATTAACGGGCGCTGGAATAAGCGCTGAAAGTGGTCTCAAAACTTTTCGGGATAGCGATGGCTTGTGGGAAGGATATAATATCGAAGATGTTGCTACACCACGAGCCTGGCGAAAAAACCCGGCATTGGTACTGGAATTTTATAACCAACGTAGAGAGCAGGTATTATTGTCGGAGCCCAATGCTGCACACAAAGGTTTGGTTGAATTAGAAACGTCTTTCGATGTCTCCATTATCACTCAAAACATAGATGATCTTCATGAAAGAGCCGGCAGCAGTAATGTTCTGCATTTACATGGCGAGATTTTGAAAATGAGAAGTGAATACGATAATGGATTAGTTTATCCCATCAGGGATAAAATTTCAATAGGCGATATTGCTGAAGATGGGCGCCAGCTTCGGCCGGCAATTGTTTGGTTTGAAGAGCCTGTACCCATGATTGAACCTGCTATCGACATTACAGCATCTGCTGACCTATTTGTAGTGATTGGCACCTCTCTGGTAGTATATCCCGCAGCTGGACTATTGAATTATGTTCCTTCTCATGTTCCAAAGTTTATCATCGACAAAAAAATTCCTTACAGCGAAAAAGAAATTATCCGGATTGAAAAGCCGGCAACTGAAGGTATCGCTGATTTTATCGCGATGATAAAGGGGCTGTGTTGAATTCAAACTAAAACTGTTAAAGTAATAACGGATTTACCCACATCGATGATATCAATGTCAATTTCGGTTTGCGTGGGAACAGTTAAACATTGTCAAAATACTGTATAGACACAGCCTTAATTTCCAACTGAGTTATAGCTGTTCATGAATAAATCGAATGCCATGTTTTTCCAATTCTTCCAGCACAGGAATATATATGTCTTCGTAAATAGGAATGATCACTCCGCGCCGATCGATTCTGCCATCCAAAATCATTAATGCTGCTATTCCAAGTGGCATTCCTACCGTTCGTGCCATTGCAGTATAAACAGAATCCTTGCCTTTTGCTATCAAATGGCTGCGAACGGTTTTCTCTTTTCCGTTCAGTTGATAACTGATTTCATGCATCATGACCACCATATCTTTATCATCCGGTGATAATGCCAGTCTTTTTTCAAGGATAAATTGCAGAACGTCTGCTGCACTGCATTTACCTTTATTGATAATCTCAGGTGAATCAAGTCCAAGGAAAAAAAGTTGTTTAAGTGCAAGGTTTGCCTCATGCATCTCCGAAGCCATTTTAGCAGTGGCGCTATGTTTAACTTTTTCCAGATTCAGATCCATCAGTTTACCCTGATCATCCACCATCATAAAATCGCCAGTTGTTCCAGTCGATTCAGGCACAATTGTTTTCTCCGCCTCCATAATATTGATCAGATTTTCCAGGTATTCTTTTGTGTTGTTGAAACGTTTTGCCAGTGTTTCCTGCAGCCAATCTGAAAAACCATTACGATCGAAATGTATCTGAAAAAACGCTGATAAACTCATACCATCCGTATCGTAAACAACTGTTTCGTCTGTCAATTTCAGTTCCACGAGGTTCTTCCATCCAAAAGAAAAATCAGGGTGCCGCAATGTTGTCCTGATAAATGTCTGCACTTTTTCAAGGTCATACAACGGGAGATAGGAAAGCGAATCTCTGTTGGGATACCATGCGTAAGGCCCGAGCGACGGAATATTGACAGTACGCGAAGGATTAAAGAGCTGGGCGTAGCTCTCTTTCATCTCTTTACCCTTATTCCGGAACGAAGCCCCATCCTTACCTGCCAGCACGATATTCCGCGGATTCCAGGAGATTTTATAATGCCAGGGATTATCATCACTTTCAGGAGAAACAAGTCCACCACAATGCGAAAGGAATGAATTGATCACGCCGCCTTCATTGCGGATTTTATTGATGAGTAACATGGCACTCATATGATCAATACCAGGATCAAGACCCATTTCGCATAGAAATGTAAGTCCGTTTAATGCTGCCTGATCATTTAATTTTCTTATTTCAGCGGTAACATATGAGGCATTGAGAAAATGTTTTTTGTGAACGATACATCGCTCAGCCATTTTGGTATGAAGATGAGGAGGCAATAACGAGATGACCAGATCGGCCATTTGAACCAGGCTCTCTACCTGCTTCTCCTCGTTATTATTGATACCATATGGCAGACCATGTGGATGATTTTTAGTTTTTGAAATGGCTAACTCCAGATTGGCGTCAATAACATGCAGTTGATAGTTTAACCTTTCTGCATTCGCCAGTAAAAATTCAATTAAAACTGTTGCCGATTTTCCCGCTCCAAATAACACAATATGTTTCATGCCCATTCTTTAAAAAGCTAAGGTAATGAAACAGAAAAGAAACAGGTTTTTAAGCTGGATGAAATTATACGTGCGGAGAAATGAAATATACGAATGAAAAGTCCGTACACAGCCGTGGCGAGCAAAAAATATATACAACTAATTATTCAGCGCAACAGTAGCGTCTTTCGCCGCTATGCTTTTTATACTTGATTCAACTTTGATTCCCCGTGCAGATTTTGGCACCTCCACCATTTGGCGAGATTGGGCCGCGATATCATTAAACTCAAGCATTTCTGTTTTAAAAACCTTTTTGTTCGACTGTATATATCGCAGCTCTACAACCAACTGGTCAATAGGAATATCAGAATTATTTTTTACGATAAGATCAAATTCTTTGATGCCTCCAAGTATTCCAACTTTCAAACCATCCATTTCGATATCCACCAGTTCAGAGAGTTTTGCACGGGGTTCGATTACCTGAACCGGCAATGTAACAGAGGAAACTGGCTCTGCCTGTTCAACTGAAGCTGACTCTTTATCAGTCAAGTTCTCTTCAACAAGCAACTCTTTATCTGCCACTTTCTGTACAGCTTTCTTTTTAACCTTCTTTTCATTACCAGGCATCGGCAGAGGCGCTGCGACTGGCTCGACAATTATTTCAGCAGACTGGGTTTTAACTTCCGGTACAACTAAAGTCTGATTATTCGAAGCCTGAACGCTCTTTACAGGTACTGTTGCTGATTTATTTATTACTGTTAAAGGCTGAAGTGAATAAGCAGGATTCAAAATTGAATCTGTTATCAGGTAGGCAACAATGAGCAAAGATCCAATAGCCACTGCAACAGCGAGTTTCTGTAACAATGTAGAATAGGAAAGCGAAAATTTTCGTTGTTGGAGATTGATTACCGGGGCTTTCTCTCTCACCTTTTCCTTTGTAGCCTCTCTTTTAGGTTCAGTGATTACTGCTGTTTTTACAAATGATCGCTGTTGAACATCAGTATTATCCGATGATGATGAATTTGGCAATATGCGAAGCTCTGGCGGGGTAATATTTTCCTCCCGATTTTCAACTGCAGCAATATCACGAGATAAAATGATAGTGGAATTTTCGGATTTGTTTTCAATCACAGGTAAAGCCGCTGCGACTTCGGCGACTTCAGGTATCGCAATAATTTTTTTCTTTATTATTTCCCCGCTGCGGATCAGAATAACTTTCTCGTCAGAAGATGAAGATGGCAAAGAAACCCATATCCGGGATTTCTTTTCCGGTTTATCAATTTTTTCTGCATTAACTTTTTGTGTTTCCGACTTAATTGTTTGCCTGTAGTTTTCATAATGTTCTGTCATGAAAAAACGGGCAAGCGTTGGAAACTCCAACACTTCATTTTCAGTCAATACTCTTTTATTATTATCGGATAAAGTGTTTTGAGTTCTGAATAAAATACTGTCATTTTTTAACCGGGTGCGTTGCAACGGAACCCTGTCAAATTTCTTTTCCACCGCCCTTGGTAAAAGGCATTTTAATTCCTCAATTTCTGCAGGATGTTTCCACGACGCACTCTTTCCCTCAACCCAAAGCAGATCCTGCGCATTTAAGCCCATAGCCGAAAGCTCTCCTATACTGTAAGGCCCACTTTTGCTATTTTTCCGTAGAAGTAAATATTGTTTCATATTATCCTGAATAAATGTAGGAAAAATTTATACATGGTGCGTTCCCGTTATCATTATTCAGATTTCTTAGGTTGAAGTGTAACAGGCAGGAAACATCATTTCCTGAGTGTCATAGAGGGCGGATTAAAGGGTAGTGGCCGGGTGTTCTTAAGCTATAACATTCGTTTCCTAAACTTATTGCAAAATGGATAGGGAGAATGCATATCAGGGATTTTGGAAGCCTTTTGGAGGATTCTACCGATCAGTGGGTGCAAGGTCAACTTTTCCCTGATTTTTCCGCAATTATTAATCCACATGAGTGGATAAAATAGCCTGAAAATTGGGAAGTTAAATGACTTAATCCGTTCATTTTAGGGTAGATTTGCAGACTTCAGAAAAACTGAGCCAGACTACCGAAAACAAGCCATGGACGAGAAAATTCAACCAGAAGAAACAAGGGATAATGACCGGATCATACCGGTAAATATCGAGGAGCAGATGAAGACCTCTTATATCGACTATTCCATGAGTGTAATAGTTGGTAGAGCACTGCCGGATGTAAGAGATGGATTGAAGCCGGTACACAGGAGAATCCTGCACGCGATGAATGAGTTAGGTATTGACTACAACAAGCCCACGAAGAAATGTGCACGTATAGTGGGGGAGGTGTTGGGTAAATACCATCCCCATGGAGATGGCTCGGTTTACGACGCACTAGTAAGGCTGGCCCAGGAATGGAACCTCAGGTATACTTTGGTAGATAAACAGGGAAACTTTGGGTCACCGGATGGTGAAGGACCCGCGGCAATGCGATACACAGAGGCAAGGATGCAGCGGCTGGCGCATTTTATGATGGAAGATATTGACAAGGAAACTGTCGACTTCCAACCCAACTTCGATGATTCACTTAGCGAACCGACTGTATTGCCAACGCGCGTACCGCAGTTACTTGTGAACGGTAGTTCGGGTATCGCCGTAGGTATGGCTACCAATATGATGCCGCATAACCTCTCTGAGGTTGTTGATGGTTGTATCGCATATATTGACAACAGGGAAATTACTATTGACGAATTGATGGTATATATCAAAGCGCCGGATTTCCCGGGCGGTGGTATCATTTACGGAATGGAAGGCGTGAAAGCGGCCATGCATACGGGCAGGGGTAGGGTAGTACTAAGGGGAAAACTGAATATCGAGACCAAACCCAGCGGGCGCGAAACGATTATTATTACACAGGTCCCTTATCAGGTAAGCCGCGACGTACTGACAGCACGTGTTGGTCAGTTGGTAATCGACAAGATCATTGAAGGAATTGCTCATGTAAATAATGAGTCAAACGAAAAAGAGGGAACAAGGATCGTAATAGATTTAAAAAGAGACGCCGTTTCAGGATTGATTGTCAATCAATTATACAAATATACAGATCTTCAAACCTCTTACGGGATCAATAATGTCGCTTTGGTAAAAGGAAGACCAAGGACATTGAATGTGAAACACATGATCTCTGAATTTGTGGAGTTCAGGCATGAAGTAATTGTTCGAAGAACACAGTTTGAGTTAAGAGAGGCAGAAAAGAAAGCGCATATTCTCGAAGGTTATATCATTGCGCTTGACCACCTGGATGAGGTAATCAGTCTGATCAGAAGCTCTACCAATCCAGAAGATGCAAAGAATGGGTTAATTACCCGTTTCGGTATGTCTGAGATACAGGCGAAAGCAGTTCTCGAACTGAGGTTGCAACGCCTTACCGGTATGGAAAGGGACAAGATCAAGGAAGAGTATGATCAGATCATGCAATTGATCAGTGATCTGAAAGCATTGCTTGCCAATGAGGGCATGCGTTATGACGTGATAAAAAAGGAATTACTTGAAATAAAAGAAAGATTCGGAGACGCGCGCAGGTCCGAAATCACTTATCTTGATGATGAGATGAGTCTTGAAGATCTCATCAAGGAAGAAGATGTAGTGATCACCGTTTCTCATCTCGGATATATCAAACGTACCCCGGCAGATGAATACCGCGCCCAGAAAAGGGGCGGAAGGGGAAGTATCGGCGGACGAACGAGAGACGAAGACTGGATAGAGCACCTTTTTGTGGCGAGTACTCACCACACTTTATTATTTTTTACTGAGAAGGGGAGGTGTTACTGGATGAAAGTGTACCAGATTCCTGATGGAGACAAAACCAGCAAGGGAAGAGCAATACAGAACCTTATCCAGCTACCTTCCGACGACAAGATCCGGGCAATCCTGGATGTCAAAAAGCTTGAGGATACTGCATTTGTTAATACCCATTATATTGTTTTATGCACGAAAAAAGGTATTATAAAAAAGACGAATTTAGAAGACTTTAGCAGACCGCGTGCAACCGGTGTCAACGCCATCACTATCCTTGAAGGCGATCAGTTACTTGAAGCCAGGTTAACCGATGGCAATTCGGAAATCATTATGGCTGTTAAGAGTGGAAGGGCTATCCGGTTCCCGGAAGGTAAAGTTCGTTCAACAGGAAGGGGTGCGATAGGGGTGGCTGGTATAGAAGTTGAAAATAGTAATGATGAAGTGGTAGGTTTAGTATGTTTGAATAATGAGGATAAAAGCAGAACCATTCTCGTTGTGTCGGAAAAGGGATTTGGAAAAAGAACAGCTATTGATGAGTATAGAATTACCAATAGAGGTGGTAAAGGTGTTAAAACTATCAGTGTAACCGAAAAAACCGGAAAATTGGTAGGCATTTTGGATGTAACAGAAAAGGAAGACCTGATGATTACTTGTATGTCAGGTGTAACCATAAGAATGGCCGTAAACCAGATCAGTGAACAGGGTAGGGCGACACAGGGAGTAAAACTGATAAAGTTGGATGAAACGGATAAGATTGCGGCCATTACCCAATTGGATGAAGAACAGGTTGAAGCAGCTATCCCAGAAGAAACACCAAATGGTTCCGATGAAAATGTTGAACCACAACAGGATCCGGAACAACCTGCTCAGTAACTTTTTAATTTAAATAAATCGCCATGAAGAAGGCCTTGTTATTAATGTTTCTTGCCATTGCAAATTTTTGTGTATCCGCTCAGGATCTTAAGAAAATAAAGGAAATGCTTACTTCCAATTCCATAGCCGATGCAAAAGCTGGAATTGAGAAATTTCTCGCTGTTCCAAAAAATCAAAAGAGCGCTGAAGCCTGGTACGTAAAAGGTAAGGTGTATGCAGCCGTGGCTGGTAATGCTACAGAAAGAACCAGTGTTCCAGATGCAAGAAATCTTTCGCTGGATGCCTTTAAAAAAGCACTGGAATTGGATAAAAATGCAGCAACATTATTGTTGACGGTAGACCAATACGCGCCTGTTTTTTCGCTGTATACAAGTGGTTTTGATGAAGCAGCCAGTCTTTACAATGCAGAAAAATATGATGACGCCCTGAACACTTTTAAGGCAACCGGAGTGGTAGGTGATTATATTTTTGGACAGGGATGGGGATTGTTTAAACTTGATACGACCCTTACCTATTACAGCGCATTGTCAGCTATGAACGCTAAAAAAGAAGATGAGGCAATGACTTATTTTGCTAAACTGGCTGATAATAAAGTCGCCGCAACACCAGAACATGTTACATCCTACCGTTTTCTTGCCAAACATTATTATGACAAGAAGGATGAGGCGAACATGATGAAATATATCAAGACTGGTCGTGAACTTTATCCAAATGATGACTATCTGCCATTGTTGGAACTGGATTTTGTTCGTGAAAAAAATGACCCTGAAGCGTTGAAGGTTAAATACGAGGAAATCCTTGCTGCAAGTCCAAACAACTTTGATGTATTGTTTGAATACGCTTCAACTTTATTTTCCGAAACTCACGTTACAGAATCTTCAAAAAGACCGGCTGATTACAATGAAAGGGTGAAAAAAATCGAAGCGCTTTATCTTAAAGCGTTAGAAGTAAAACCGGATTCTTATGAAGCAATGCTTTCGATTGGCAAGCATTATTACAATCAACTTCTTTTCATTGATGAAGAAGTAAGTAAAACAAAAGATGCAGCTAAGAAAGCAGAATTGAATACTCAGGCATTAGCAATTACAGATAAAGCCATCCCACATCTTGAAAAAGTATTTGCTCATTTCGATACAATGGGTAAGTTGAAAGTGGGTGAAAGGTCAAATTTTAAGTCAGCTTGTAGTCTGCTTACATATTGCTTTGACAAGAAAAAAGATAAAGCAAAAGCTGATATGTATCAGAAGAAATACGATGAAGCTGATAAAGCTCACAGTTAATCGTTACACAAATATTTTTAAGCAAAGGGAAAGCTCAACGCTTTCCCTTTGTTATTTTTGAGAAAATTCATTGCAATGCTCACCCATGATCTCGGCAGAAGTCAGTTTGGTAACGTTTCCAATATAGGTAAAGTGTTGAGTCCTGGCGAGGTGAGCAGTTTGCTGAATGAGTGGATAAAGAACGAACGATTAAGATTACACATGGAACAGGTGGGTACCCTGATGTACCACTGGGCAAAAGAGAAAGAAAATGCTGATGTTTCAACTGCATGGAAGTGGCAAATGGCGGGGTTGCTCCATGATGCCGACTGGGATCAATGGCCCGATCAGCATTGCAGGAAAATTATTGAATACCTGGAAGAAAAAAATATCGATCCGGAAATTATCAGGGCCATCGCATCACACGGACCATCTTATTTTGGTGTGCAGCCGGAAACTAAAATAGATAAAATGCTCTACGCATTTGACGAATTATCCGGATTAATCCATGCTTACTCATTGATGCGGCCGGAAGGGTATGTCGGGATGGAATTAAAAGGAGTGAAAAAAAGACTGAAAGAAAAATCGTTTGCTTCAAATGTTTCCCGCGATGATATACAAGATGCAAGTACCAGGGCTGGCATTTCAACAGATGAACTCATCACGTTTATCATAACCCATCAGCATTAATACTTTCACTGCTATTTTTATTTAATGAGCGGTTCAAATTCAAATCCATATTTTTTTCTACTCAAAACTGCATGGACATATGCTCGCAGTGAGCGTAAAAAATATGTACTGATCTATGTTTTATTCATGATCAGCAATCTTGTATCCTCATTGTATCCTGTAATATGGGGCATATTTATTAATGATTTACAACAGAACGGAGCAGACATTTTAAATCATACCTGGATTTATGTGGGATTATTTCTGACTGTTCGTTTGGGAGACTGGTTATTTCATGGTCCTTCGAGAATTGTTGAAAGAAATCTTGCATTTAATATCGGGAGAAATTTTCTCGCCGAGCTGTACCACAAATCTTTGAGACTGCCGGTAAAGTGGCACCAGGATCATCATTCAGGCGCAACAATAAACAGGGTAAGAAAAGCACATGAAGCACTGCGTTCATTTTTCGACAGAGGCTTTGAATACCTTCATACACTTTTTAAATTCCTGTTTTCGTTTGCAGCGATGATCTATTTTTCGCCACTTTTTGGCGGTATTGCCGTATTGCTCGGTGCATTTGTTGTGTGGATTATTTTGAAATTTGATAAGCCCTACATCAAAACATTAAATGAAGTAAATGAAGGTGAGCATGTTGTTTCTTCAACACTCTTCGACAGTCTATCAAACGTTATTACTGTAATCACCTTAAGGCTGCAGGACAGACTGGAAAAGACTTTGCTGTCAAGAATCCAGGCCATCTTTCCATCCTTCCGGAAAAATACACTGATCAATGAATGGAAATGGTTTGTTACTGATATGATGGTGGGTATCATTTATGCGGTTATTGTAGTAGGCTATGTATGGCAAAACTGGAAGCCCGGCGAGTTATTTTTAATGGGAGGTTTGGTAACATTGATTGGATATGTCGACAGGTTCACCAGTGTGTTTCATAACATTGCTTACCTGTACACTGATGTGGTGAGATATGCCACAGATGTCAAAACGGCAATGATAATTCCTGAAGCTTATACCGATAATCATTTGCCGGAGAAAGCAGATCCATTGCCCGCCAACTGGAAACAAATAGTGATTGAAGACTTAAATTTTACTCACGAAAAAGAGCATTCGATAAGTGAAGGAAATATCAAAGATTTGTTTGTTCGTTCAGGGCTCAGCGATATCAGGCTGACGATGGAAAAAGGAAAAAGGATAGCATTGATTGGCGAAAGCGGCAGTGGAAAAAGCACGTTACTGGCTTTGTTGAGAGGATTGTTTCCTCCCTTGCCCGGAGAAAAAGTGATTGTTGACGGCGAGTTGAGTGAACAGGGCTTATCATTAATTGCGGATCATGTAACCTTGTTTCCGCAGGACCCGGAAATATTTGAGAATACCATTGAATATAATATCACTCTGGGATTGCCTTATGAAAAAGAAGAAATCGAAAAGATCACCCGAATGGTTCATTTTGATGAAGTCATACAACAATTGCCAAAGGGACTGGAAAGTAATATCGTTGAAAAAGGGGTGAATCTTTCCGGTGGACAAAAACAGCGCCTCGCTTTAGCGCGGGGATTATTTGCTGCGAAAGATAGCGAAATACTTTTGTTAGATGAACCCACCAGCAGTGTGGATCCGAAGACTGAATTGAAAATTTATGAACAGCTTTTTGCTGAATGCCAGGATAAAGTGATTATATCATCGTTGCATCGATTGCACCTGCTTAAATATTTTCATGTCATTTATGTTATGGATAAAGGCAGGATTATAGCGAGTGGAAAATTGGGGGAGCTTTTGGAAAAGAGTGCGGAGTTTCAGGAGCTCGCAAAACACCAGGAGTTGAAAGGATAAGAGTGATACCAATATATTCTGATTTATCTGAATTGTCTATTTAACATAAAATTCCCTTATCAGCGAGGCGATTCCTTTTTCGGTTACCCTTATCAGCAGGTTTAAATTTGCTTGACAGTATTGCAATATTTAAACCTGCTGAAAAGGGTAACCCGTTTTAGTATGCTGACGAGATGATAAGGCATATTATGTATAAATAGGTTGGCTGCCGTGATGCGCAGGGCGTAAATTTTACTACGCCCGAAAGCATGAAGACAGCAGGAAAGGAATTGAGAAAATAAAAAGGAGGTGGGGTTGGGTTTTGGAGGCCGTCCCCTTGAGAGTGGCATACACCGGCTCTCGCGCTGCACCCCTTACTATAGCACAATAAATGTACGTCAGTTTGGCGTACATTTTTTGTTTGGGTGCGAGGATTTTATTTTCCTCAAATCCTTTCTGAGCGCCTATTTAACATAATATAAATTATCAGCTAAGATATCCAATCAGTTTCAGAAATTAAAAGTCATTTAATTGATTGAAATTCAATATCTAATATGAAACTAATTTGTCTATCAATAATAATTATGAAAGCTCCAGTTGAAAACGGCTGAGTGTTTTGTACATGCCATCATCCATCGCCATTAGTGATTCGTGCGAACCGGATTCGCGGACAAAACCTTTGTCGAGTACAACAATCTGGTCAGCATTTCTAATGGTGGATAAACGGTGAGCGATTACAAAAGTCGTCCGGTTTTTCATCAGATTTTCCAGGGCTAATTGTACCTGGTGTTCAGAAGCAGAATCAAGTGAACTGGTGGCTTCATCTAAAATCAATATCGCAGGATCTTTCAAAATAGCCCGGGCAATCGCAATTCGCTGGCGCTGCCCGCCCGACAATTTGATACCCCGCTCTCCCACAACTGTTTCATATTTTTCAGGAAAACTATTGATGAAATCATCGGCATAAGCTTTTTCCGCAGCCGCAATAATTTCTTCCGTTGAAGCATCAGGATTTCCATAAGCGATATTTTCACGGATCGTTCCGCCAAATAACATAACATCCTGGGGAACCACTGCCATCTGCATACGCACCTGGGAAATAGGAATATCAGCAGCATTGCGGCCGTCAAAAAAAATCTGGCCTTTATCAGGTTCATAAAATCTCAGTAACAGAGATGCAATCGTGGATTTTCCAGCACCGCTGGGTCCAACAAGCGCCACCTGTTGCCCTGCCTTTGCTTTAATGGACACACTTTTTAATACCTGTATTTCAGGTCTCGACGGATATGAAAATGCCACCTCCCTAAATTCGACTTCTCCATTAAAAACGTATTCCTTTTTAATGGCTTCTTCTGTAGTACTTACCTGTTCAGTTTCTTCTTTCAATAATTCGCGCACCCGCTGTGTTGCACCCAATGTTTTTTGCAGATTACTATACAAATCAGCAAAACCAGCCATACTCCCCCCTACAAACGCAGTATATACTACAAACGCAGTTAACGCACCGAAACTCAATGTTCCTTTTTGCATCATTCCCACGCCAAACCAAACCACCAATATAATTGCGCCAAATAAACTAAAGAGCATGAATGAGATAAAATAACCTCTTGTTTTACCGTTCTGGATGGCCAGGTCAACCACCATTTTTAAACTCCTGATATACCTGTTGGTTTCGAACCATTCGTTGGAAAAAGCCTTCACATTGGCGATGCCTGATAATGTTTCCTGCACAATTGTATTGGAATCAGCCAGTTGATCCTGGGCCTTGCGGGATAGTTTACGTATATGTTTTCCAAAGAAAACAGCAATGATCACAATGACTGGAATTACCGACATCATGATCAGGGTTAACATTTTTGAGATGAAAAAAATAAGCCCGATACCAACCAGCATCGTTAAGATGCCTCTTAATATTTCTGCCAGCATGAAGGTTACCGCATCCTGTATTTGAGAAAGATCGCTGGTTAATCTGCTCGATAATTCGCCAACGCGACGCTGAGCAAAAAAATCCATCGGCAGCCTGATCATTTTCTTGTACACTTCACTTCGCAAATCCTTTAAAGCATTTTCTCCAACGAGGGTGAACAAATAGACACGGGAAAAAGATAATATCATCTGCACAACAAGGATTGCCATCATTCCCAATGCGATATATGAAGGATGAGTAGCCTGCCGGCCTTCTTTAATATCATTTGCACTATCAATGAGCTCTTTCAGAAAATAAGGCAGTGCAAGTGTGGTTAAACTGGAGAGTGCAATGATTATAAGGCCGCCAATGAATTGCAGCCGGTAAGGCTTCAGAAAGGCAAATACCAGTAAGGCCTCTTTCCAGTTTTCTTTTGTGATTTTTATCTTCTTGTCAGCTTCAACTTCTTCGCTGTTATAACGATCCCTGCGCGCCATAGTTACATTCTAAAATTATGCTGCAATATCCGCCATTTCCTGCAATCCTCTGTCATGAAATGTCCATATGAAAAATTATACCCTATTTTTAGTACCCATCCCATCGATTATGTTTAAAATCATTTCACGAATATTCATCACATTAGCATTTTTTATACCCGCCCAATCAGCCATTGCACAAAAAAATGCTATCGCTATTTATTATCCAGGTAAAAATAAATGGTTGAAAAAGTCGGCTTCGGAAGCAGGATTTAATAAAACATTGCTGGATTCCGCCATCAGTTTTGCGAGGAACCATACCAGTTCCGCCAGTACCAATCTTAAAGAAGCTCATTACCAAAGTGGTTTTGGCCGCGAGCCGTTTGGTTACCTGCTTGGCCCGATGAAAACCAGGGGTCCCGGAACCGGCATCATCGTCAAAAACGGTTACATCGTAGCCGAATGGGGCGAACCGCTGCGTGTTGATTTTACATTCAGTGTGGCCAAAAGTTTTTTGTCGGTATTAACCGGAATAACTGCTGACAGTGGCTTGATCCAACCTGAACGTTTTGTTTTCGAATCGATGGCGCCAATCATTCCTGCTTACAATAATGAGCCTAATCTTGATATGGCCGAAAATATCAGTAAGGAAGATGTATTTGATTTATTCGCCACCACGCATAACCGAAAAATAACCTGGGAGCATTTACTAAGACAAACCAGCGATTGGGAAGGTACGCTCTGGGGTAAACCCGATTGGGCAGACAGGCCTGCAGCCAATTCCAGAGAATGGCTTAACCGTAAAAAAATGGAACCCGGTACAGTATTCGAATACAACGACACCCGTGTGAACGTCCTTGCACTGGCAATATTAAATATCTGGAGAAAGCCATTACCTGCAGTATTAAAATAAAAACTGATGGATCCAATAAACGCTTCCTCTACATGGCGATGGCTGGGATACCATAACAGCTGGGTAGTGATAGATGGACAGATGATGCAGTCGGTCAGCGGAGGATCACACTGGGGCGGTGGATTATTGATCAATGCCTACGACCAGGCCAGGTTTGGATTGCTCAGCTTACGTAATGGCAAATGGAATAATAAACAAGTTGTGTCCGCAGACTGGCTCAAAAAATCCCGCACACCAGGTCCGGCCAATAAGGAATATGGCTATATGAATTTCTATTTGAATGAAGATCAGAAAATGATCCCGGCAGCGCCACCCACTGCATTTATGCACGTTGGAGCAGGGTCTAATATTATTTATGTAGATCAGCAAAATGATCTGGTAGTGGTGGCCAGGTGGATAGATTATGATGCCATTCCGGAATTCATTCAAATGGTATTGCAATCAGCTTCGAAGTAGTTGTGTAAATCTTATTCAGTAAATTCACAGACAAACTAAAATTGTAATTATGTTTTCGTACGATACTGTATCTGCAGCAACAGAGGGACTTCGTAAACGTGGCTACGACCTTGATTTTAACATTGCATTCGACCAGATCACCTGTCAGCAAAATGGAGTTTGTCTGAATCCGGATCAATTTGAAATTGTGGAACACCACAGATTTGAGGGCAATTCTGACCCCGGTGATTCAGCGATTGTATTTGCTGTCGAATCAAAAAACGGTGAATTAAAAGGGATACTCGTTGATGGTTACGGTGCATCTGCAGACGCTGCTTCCGATGAAATGATACGAAAACTTGCTATTCATTAATTTTAATCAGATATAAATATTCGATTTGGTCTGATTTGTTTAATGAATGTAAAGTTGAGCTTTCCTTCTTTTAAATAAGTTGACAACTGTTTCTTTTTCAATCGTTTGTTTTTAGCATTTCCCCACTACGCAATCTGACACTAATTCATTAAATTTAAGTTTCTTTAAAAGATTGCAAATGCCTGCTGTACTAAAGAAGAAATACTGGTTGATATTTTTGGTGATGCTTATCGCCATTGCAGGTTATGCTTT
>JANPJC010000226.1:0-5018 GCA_031425315.1 Chitinophagales bacterium | reverse complement strand
GTAAAAACTCTTTCATTCACCGTAATGATTGGTGATGATGCATAGACTCTGCAGATGTTTTCCACTTCAGGAAACGAAGACTGAATAACCGGAGCAGCTGATACCGGTGTTATTGGACCTATTAATTCTTCGCCTTCATATTTTTCATACTGCCAGATCCTGTAGATATTATCGGCTTTTGTATGAAAACGGTCAAAACGGTATTCGCTTTGAATAAATAACAAAATCAGTATACAACAACATACACTTATTGCAAGACCAGTAATATTTATGAATGAGTAGCTCTTGTTCCGGAAGAGATTTCTGAAGGCAACTTTTAAATAATTTCTAAACACAAATTCGGTTTTAATTCGTGGCTGATATAAAAAATAGAATATAAAAGGCCGGTACCTGATACGAACAACCTTCTACAAACAGTTTTCTTCAGAATAACAATCAGATCGTAAATCTCAGGCCTACTCCAAAGTGTTTTTGTGCGCCGTGCGTCTTCGATTTATTGGGAAATGGAGCCGCCTTGGTTTTCTTGTTTACAGGGTTGGAGCCGGTAGCAGCCGGGGCTATGGAATCTTTACACTTTGCTGTTTGCAATTTGGTCGATTTTAACTCTGCAGCATTTTCCGCCGAACTATCATCCGGATCAACACCGTTTTCTTTAGGGATGTTTGTTGTTTTGGGATCTGGTTTTACCGGCGCGCAAATACTCAGTTCCGTACTGCTAATGACTGTTACACCCTCTTTACGCGATAGCGACTCTGCTTTAACTGTAGATGCAATATCATTTAAAAACTGAGTATGTTTCTGAACCGTAGTGTACACCCTGCTGATATGGTTGTTGGCTATATGAACACTATAAATTAAAACAGCGAAAAAAACTGCTGATGATATTATAGTTAACGCCACTCCCAGAAATGATCTTTTTGTTTTTGGGTTAAGTCGTACATTTTTTTCTGAGTGTATGTTTTGGTGTAACATGGCGTGCAGTTTTTTTCGGTTTAAATTTATTCCCCGTACTTATACAAGGATGTTTTCTGTCACAGTTTGACCATCCAGCATGCGGATGATTCTGTGGCTATATCTTGCATCATGTTCAGAGTGAGTTACCATGATGATTGTAGTTCCCTGTTCGTTAAGATCAGTGAGCAATTGCATAACCTCGTTACCATTTGAGGAATCGAGGTTACCCGTCGGCTCATCCGCAAGAATCAATTTAGGTTTGTTGACCACAGCACGGGCTACGGCAACACGCTGCTGCTGACCACCTGATAACTGTTGCGGATAGTGATTGCGCCTGTGCATGATCTGCATTTTATCAAGCACCTCTTCCACACGTGTTTTTCTTTCCGCAGACTTTACGTTAGTATAGATCAGGGGTAATTCAACATTTTCAAATACTGTGAGCTCATCAATGAGGTTGAAACTCTGGAACACAAAACCAATATTGTGTTTACGGAGATCAGCCCTTTTGCGTTCGTTGAACTTTGCCACCTCGATGTTATTAAAAAGAAAACTGCCTGAATCCAAATCGTCAAGTAATCCGATGATGTTCAACAGGGTTGACTTTCCACAACCTGAAGGGCCCATTACTGCAACAAATTCTCCCTCTTTTACTTCAAGCGAGATTTTATTTAATGCGATTGTTTCAACTTCTTCAGTGCGATAATACTTCTCAAGGTCAGTAATCTTTATCATGTATGTTGCTTTTAGGATGATGCGTTGTTGTAACAAAAATCCGGAAAAATAGCCCTGTTTAATTTTAGTAATGCCTTTCTTTTGATTTTCCTTTTACTTCCTTCCGATTCTTTTCCTTTTCTTTTGCAGAGCTTATTTTTCCGGATTTCAATATTTTTCCAGTCAGTGATTCTTTTTTTCTTCAATTGATATTTTATCCCGTTCTATAAATCACACTCAAATAATGTAAATGTTGCGCGCTATTGATTTTTTCAGAAAAAATTTCGCAACCAACACCTGGACTCATGTAAACCAACTGCGTGAAACCCGCGCCGGTTGCGAAATTCTTACCTTCTCTTCCTTTCTTAGATCCTTAATACGACGCAGCATTGTTTTTGTTACATCTGCATTGAAAGATCTTTGTGTCATTTCCTGTCTTTCGTTAAATCCTTTCAGTCTTTCGTTCTTCTTCTTATCTTTTTTCAAATAGCCTTGCTGCCGTTCAATAAAATCATCTATCGAATAAATCCTTGATATTATATCTTCTATTCTGGTTTTAACACGAGTTCCTGCATGGTACCGTAGTTTTCATAACTTGATGTGATCACTTTATCACCAGGTTTCAAGCCCGAAAGCACTTCGTAGTAATCTGGACTTTGTAATCCAAGTTGAATGTCTGTTTTGTAAGCGATCTTACCATTTTCACTCACTTTAAAAATCCAGTTGCCACCAGTTTGCTGATAGAACCCACCTTTTGGAATCAGGATGGCCTGTTTTTCTTCACTCAGCGCAAGTCCTATCTGCAACGTTTGTCCGCGACGGATACCTTTTGGCACTTCACCTTCAAATTCCATATCTACCTGGAACCTGCCACCTGTTACCTGGGTATATACTTTTTTAATGATCAGGTTATATTTTTTGCCTGCAAAAGTAAAATCACCTTTGAGCCCGGTATAAATTCTTGATAAATAATGTTCGTCGATATCTGCTCTTACTTTAAACCCGTTGAGTACATCGATCTGTCCCAGTCTTTCCCCTTTATTTTTCGATTGGCCAATTTCTGCGTCCAGAGATGTTAACTGGCCGTCAATCGGTGAACGTACCACCAGGTCGCCCACTTTTTTACGCATTAATTGCAAAGCATTCTGTGTACGATTATATGATTGCTTAGCCTGGTCAAGTTCAGTTCTTACCGCTATGGAATCCTGCATCAGAATCTGAGACGACAATTTCATCTTCTCTTTCTGGTAATTGTAATTGTTTTCACTCTGGCGGAATTCCTGCGCACCGATAACCTTCTGATCGTATAATTTTTTATTAAGATTGTAAATCCTTGCTGCTTCCTTAAGGGTATTGTCCGCATCAGTCACCTGGTTCAGTTTCGTGATCGTATTTTGCCGGGCTGCATTTTGAGAAATCTGCATCTGGGTAAGGAGATTGTACACAGAAGTTTCCTGGTTAACCAAACTTAATTCCAGATCGGTATTGGATAAACGCAGGATCGGTTGACCTTTTTTCATCTCGGCCCCATCTTCAACATATTTTTCTTCCACCCGGCCGCCTTCTAATGCGTCAAGGTAAATTGTTGTCAGTGGAAGTACGGAACCGTTTACAGGAATAAACTCTTTAAATGGACCGGCCTTTACGTCGCTGATGCTGATTCTTTCCACATCAACATTTAACCTGCTTTTTCCTGAAGTGAAGTAGTAGCTAAAGGCTACCAATGCAACAATAGCAGTTATACCAGCAATCGTGATAATCCTTTTCCTTGACCATATTTTCTTTTCCAGAATTCTATCCGCCATAATTTTTTCTTTTGTCTGCCGTACATATGATTGACAAGAGTGTGCCAGTATCTAAATAATTAATAATCAATATCTTGGATTAAGTTTTGCACCTTCTTCAGTACGCTGACGATACAATCACTGTACGCTTTTGATACAATGGCCGCGAACGGTAATGAAGATCAAAAATTTAATTGCCACAATTCGTAATATTGGTATAATTGCAACAATCAATTCCCTGGCAGCTATATGCAAATGAAGAATGCATCGATTCTTGTGGTAGATGATGATCCCGACGTTCTTACCGCAGTAAGGTTATTATTAAAAACGGAAGCCCGGCAGGTGGTCACTGAGAAAAATCCCGGCAATCTCAAAGATCATCTCAGCAGTCAGCAATTCGATATCGTTTTGCTGGATATGAATTTCAACAGTTCTATCAACACCGGTAATGAAGGATTATTTTGGTTGAAAGAAATCAAAAAAATGAAGGTGACCACTGACGTTATCATGATCACTGCATATGGTCACATTGATCTCGCAGTGCGTTCGGTAAAGGAAGGTGCTGCCGATTTTGTGGTAAAACCCTGGCAAAATGAAAAACTGATCGGCACGATAACGGAAATACTGGCTAAGAAAGAAAAGCCAGGCAGCGCCGCTGTTAAAACGAGTAAAGATTCAATTATTGGTAAAGAATTGATTGGCACTTCGGAAGTAATGCAGGATATTTTTTACAAGATTGATAAGATTGCACCAACGGATGCGAATATTTTGATTCTGGGTGAAAATGGTACGGGTAAAGATCTCGTGGCCCGGGCTATTCATCAGCAGAGTTTGCGTGCGGCAAAGCCCTATGTAAAAGTGGATGTGGGTGCACTCACTGATTCGTTGTTTGAGAGTGAATTATTCGGTCACAAAAAAGGTGCTTTTACTGATGCACGCGAAGACAGAGCAGGAAGGTTTGAATCGGCCGGTGGTGGAACATTGTTTTTAGATGAAATCGGAAATATTTCTCTGCATCAGCAAGCCAAATTATTAAGCGTTTTACAGAACCGGCAGGTAACAAGGTTAGGCACCAACCAGGCATTGCCGATTGATATCCGTTTGATTTGCGCTACTAACCTGCCGATCAGTGAGCTGGCGAATGAAAACCGTTTCAGAAAAGATTTGATTTACAGGATTAATACCGTTGAGATTGTTATTCCCCCATTAAGAAAACGCGACGATGACATATTGCTACTGTCGCAGCATTTTGTAAAAATTTACTGCAACAAATATTTGAAACAGGAAATGCAGTTTGATCAGAAAGCGATGGAGAAACTGGCCGGTTATCATTACCCCGGCAACGTGCGTGAATTGCAATACAGCATAGAAAGAGCGGTGATAATGGCCGACAGCGATATTTTGCAATCCAGGGATATAATCTTTTCCCCGATCGAATCATCTGCCATCATGGATACCGAACCGCTGGAATTGAATTTAAGCGCGGTGGAAAAAAATACAATCTTAAAAGTGATTGAAAAACATCACGGTAATATTACCAGGGCAGCAAGGGAATTAGGATTAACG
>JANPJC010000225.1:0-2731 GCA_031425315.1 Chitinophagales bacterium | reverse complement strand
TGACCAAACACACTGCATACATAATCGAGTTCAAACAAAATCTGTTTGAACCATAATTCAAAAGCCTGGTGAATAACAATAAACAGCATTTCATCATGTGCGGGCTGATGACCAGGTAAAAAACTTCTGGGATGCTGACTGTTTAAAATTTCTTCCAGATGCAGGTAATCTTTGTAATAGATATTATCAGACTCCATATATTTGAATCGGCTTTATAGCGGCAAGTTAATATTAAATTGATTCAACGGCCGGGAACTTAGGTTTGCCATTCCCGGCATAATTACGTCAATCATTTACCGTTGTTATCCAACAAAATCAAAAGCAAATAAAATGGAAACATTAGGCATCGGATCAAGAGTGGATCATGAATCATTTGGAAGGGGAGTAGTGGTAGATGTTGCATCTGAATTTTATATTATCTGGTTTAAATCACAACAAACGACAAGATCGATAGGAAAAGATTTTGTAGGAATGAAGGTGATTGAAAATAGCGGGGTTGAAGGCGGTAAAGGCATAACATTAGCGGATATAGAATCTGCATTAGAAAATGTTTTGAACCAACGTCTGCATGAAGTTGAAATGGTTCCGCTGGGGGCTAAATGGAATAAAGGAACTATGATTTTGAAACCGGGTGAGGCAGGTCTTCAATCCAAAGAGCTTCCTATCGAAACATTTTTTCATAAGATTGTAATGGTAAGAGATAAGTGCAGGTTAATAGAACAGAAAATTAATTCGAATAAAGTACTTACACCTGAGGAGAAAGTGGATCTGCAACAGTATATCACCGGCATTTACGGGTCGCTGACTACTTTTAATGTATTGTTCAGAGACACGCATCATCAGTTTAAAGGTGCAGTGAGTAGTGAGAAGTGAGCAGTAAGCAGTGAGCAGTAAGCAGAGAACAGCCAATACACAGATGGTAGACGGTAGAGGGTAAATTTTAGAGAACAGCCAAAAACACAGCCGGTAAAAAGTATATCCTTAGTAGTAGCGACTTTCTTTCACGTTTCACGATTGACGATTCACGATAGAAAAAACTTTCTGCATATGAAATATTCCTCCATTCTGTTTGCATTATTTTTTGCGACTAATATTTTTGCACAGTCAGACAGTACTTACGCTGAGAAGCTTGGTTTTCCTACCGGGGCCAGAGTGGTGATTATGCACGTGGATGATGTGGGTATGAGTCTGGAATCGAATCAGGGTGCTATCGAAACTATGACAAAGGGTGTGGCCAGCTCCTGCAGTATAATGATGACCTGTCCATGGGTGTGGGGATATTTTCATTATTTAAAAGATCATCCTCAAACTGATGCGGGGCTTCATCTGACCCTTACATCAGAATGGAAAGATTATCGCTGGGGACCTTTGAGCAGTAAGAAAGAAGTGCCCGGTTTAATCGATTCCGAAGGAGCAATGTGGGCATCGGTCGAAGATGTGGTAAAACATTCTAATGCAGATGAAGTTGAAACGGAGATGCGTGCTCAAATTAATTGGGCGCTGTCCTTTGGATTTAAACCCACTCATTTCGATTCACACATGGGTACACTGTTTGCATCACCGGCATTTTTACAACGATATTTTAAAATGGGTATAGAATACAAAACTCCTATTATGTTTCCAGGTGGACATAATACATTGATTGCAAAAGTTGTAGCCTCGATGGGTATTAAAATGGAAGAGGCAAGAGCTGCGGGGAAAGCGTTATGGGATGCAGGGCTTCCGGTTATCGATGATCTTCATAATGATAGCTATGCACTTCATCTTCCTCAAGGGATGAAACCTACCACTGAAAATCTAAAGAAATATAAAACAGAATTTTACATCAATGCCCTGAAGTCGGTAAAACCGGGGATTACTTATATGATTATGCATTGCTCTAAAGTAACACCAAATTTTGCCGCCATCACTAACTCTTCGGCTATTCGTGAGGGTGACTACGAAGCAATGTTGAATCCGGAATTAAAAGCATTCATTGAAAAGGAAGGCATTATTGTTACAACAATGCGGGATTTGATGGAACGTCGTTCACGCAGGCTTTAGTGAAAGTGAATGAGTGAATAAGTCAATGGGAGAATTCTGAAGTGCGAAGTACGAAATGCGAAGTGGGAAGTAGCAGCCCCGACGTGAATCGTGAATCGTCAATCGTGAATCGTGAATCGTGAATCGTGAATCGTGAATCGTGAATCGTCAATCGTGAATCGTGAATGAACAGCCGTTGCGGTGAAGGGAATGTGTGAATGGGTCAATAGGTGAATTTTGAAGTGCGAAGTATGAAGTGCAAAGTGCAAGAGAGTGGTAAGCCATAGCCACCGCCCTGAATCATGATCTAAATCCGCAGTCTTTGGCTGTTCCCTATTGCCTATTGCCTATTGCCTATTTAATCATTCCCTTAATTTCATTCAGCTTCATCAACGCTTCAACCGGAGTGAGCCTGTTGATATCAAGTCCTTCAAGCAAACTCCTTATTTCAGAAAATGTTTCGGTATGCGCATCAAAAATCGATAGCTGCATCTTAGGCGCTGCAATTTTTTGAACATTCAATTCTTTTTTTTCATCCACATGTTTTTCTTCCAGCTGCACTAATACTTCGTTTGCCCGCTGGATCAAAGCCGGCGGCATCCCTGCCATACGGGCAACATGTATACCAAAACTGTGAGTGCTTCCGCCTGGTGCAAGCTTACGCAGGAAAATAATTTTGTTACCAATCTCCTTGTTGGTGATATGGTAA
>JANPJC010000224.1:0-22053 GCA_031425315.1 Chitinophagales bacterium | reverse complement strand
TATCCTGTACGCATAAAACGCATAAAACAGCCCTAAGATAAAAATAAATACCAGAGCCTTAAACCACCAGTTCTGGTACCATCGCGGAACAATATAGAAGTCAAACAGCAGCGGTTTTGTGCCAAAACTACCATCTTCCTGCCTATACCTTATATTCACGCGGTAGCTTCCGTACGCAAGGTTGTTTAATGTGATGATGTTATCATCAGCGACATCCACATAACCTTCCTGCGAACCTGCGATACTGTAACTGAATTTTATTTTTTGATTTTTTGCAAAGGTCAGCGCTGAGAGATGGACATTAATGATATCTGTACCCGACGGAAATTCAACCTGTTTCCATTGCAGATTATTCCTTTTAATCAATTGATTTCCCTTGTAATAATCTACCTGATGAATATAAACCGGGAAAGGCGTAGCCTGACTTTCAATTTTTCTTGTATCAATTTCTGTAAAACCATTAATACCTCCGAAATAGAGTTTACCATTTAGTATCAATGAACCTTTTTCATCAAAAGAATTATCCTGTAAACCATCTTCAAAAAAATAATTTGTACAGTTTTTAGTATAATAATTTACCCTTGATAGCCCGCTATTGGTGCTTACCCAAAATATGCTGTCTTTCTCAGGTAAAATACCATAAACACTATTGTTACAAAGTCCATCTTTCTCTGTAATAAATGTCCACTCTTCTGTAGATGGATTATAGCCATTAAGGCCGCCACCAAAACTGGCAAACCATAACATCTTTCCATCGTCAAATACATCAAAAAATACGCGTGAATTAAATCCCTGGCCTGATTTATTGGACGGTTGATAGGTTACTATTTTTCTAACCCGGTCAGTTTCAATATCAAACATTGCAACACTGTTATCCATCAGTAACCAAAGGTTTCCTTTTTTATCCGCTTTTAAATTGTGTATGTGGTTTTCAGGAAGACCACCATTGTTAGTTGTCCCTTTTTTAAACTGTGTTATCCTTTTTTTATCCCTTTCCCATTTAATAAGCCCCTCATTTTGTTCGCTTGCCCAATAGGAAGAGCTGCCTGCATGAAATACATTATTGAAATAATTTTGAGCGAAGGATCGCCACTCCGGAAAACGTTGCAGCAATATTTCTTTTGATATGATATTGCGTGAAGGAATAAAGCCATACATCCCCTCATCACTTGTTACAATCCAAAAGTCTTTGTCAATATTTTCAATATGATGTACCACACCGAGAGTTTCGGTCCCTCTTATTCTTTTTGTGGAGCCGGTAGTAAGGTCAGCCCTGTACAATCCATCTGTAGCCGTTACATACAATCCACTATCTGTACTGTTAACCATTGAATACACATGGTCCATTGGATCACTGCCTTCCACATCGCCTGAAAAGTAGCGGAAAGACGAAGGGTCGAGACTAACCATCTGCAGTGATTTTGAAGTACTGATCCACAAATTATTCTGCCTGTCAATCATCAGATGGTTGATATGATTATCGATTAACCATCTTTTTTTAATCCTGTTTACCTGGTACAACTCAACCTGGTTGGAAAGCAAATCGAATCTCATCAGTCCTGTACTGGTACCTATCCAAAATCTTTTTTCCTTATCCAACACCGCGCTGTTAACAATTAAGTTCTTATATCGCGGAAAAGGATAAAACGCGATAGATTGAAATTGATCCGCAGCGGTGAGTCCTTTCATAACACCTTCAGTAGTTACTGCATACACTGTATCACCATCGGTAATGATATCTCTTACTTCACATTTATTACCACTGCAGGGAAATGTTTCTGCGGAAATATTATATAATTTTTTTGCAGTTTTAATATCAAATACTGCTGCGCCAAAACCTTCAATTCCAACAGCAATCCGCGCACCCACCAATGGTTTCAGGAACCGGATATTCAGGGTGCCCGGGAATCCTTCAATATTTTTTATGACCCTGAAACTTGTATCATTATTCCGATAGGCTAAAAAATCGATTCCACCCACCCATGTACCTCCAAGGCTATCAATGAAAATTCTTTTTAGCCATAGATCGGGAAGTTTGGAAGAAATTTTGTGTACCGATAAATCGAGAATATTCATCTTTTCAATGCCGGACTTAAATCCGGCAATATAAATGCTGGTGTCTTTACCTGGAGCCATATCAAAAAAGGATATACCTTCCAGTGAGTTACCAACTGCATTATTATTTTTAAATACTGCAAACTGCTTGCCATTAAATCTGAATACTCCATCTTGAGTGGATACCCATATGAAACCATAGCTATCCTGAAAAGTCCTGAAAATGTTATAGGTATTTAAGCCCTGGGCGAAAGAGTAATTTTTAAATATCACCTGCTGCCCGATAGCAGGCAGACAAAAAAGAATAGTTAGCAACAAACCGTGAAAACACCCTTTCAACATACGGTGCATTATAAATAAATTTATTGAAACTAAACCACAATGAAAAAATGGACGATCATTTTACAAATGAGCGCAGAAAATGATCTCATTTACAATAGTGTTTCCGCATTTAATGAAATTGGTGAAGCAGGCAGTACTGACAATATCAATTACATCATTTTGTTTGATGGTATGGAAACTCCTAAATACCCAAACGCACCTGCATTCCCCAGTATCTATAAAATGGAAAAAGGAATGAAGTTTGAAACTGCAAAACCATTTAAAAATTTTGGTGAACAATACGATCATCTGGCAGACACAAACATACTGACAGAATTGTTTACTTATATTAAAGAAACATTTCCAGCGGAAAATTTTGGTTTCATTTACAAAGGACATGGAGGTGCAGAAGGTACAGATATAACCGGTGGGAAATTTTATACAACTAAAATTCTTGAACTTCCCAGCGGAAACTATGATGAAGTGGAAAAAAAACTGATCAGCATTGGAGGAGAGTCTCTGGAGTTTGAAGGATATTGCGATCACGCAGAGGGAGGGAAAATTATTCTTGCCATCTACAGCAACAAAGAACAGGGTGAATACCTCACTTACGCCGGCCTCGCGAAATGCCTGTCATCCGTTTTCCCTAAAAAAGGACTTGCATTTATTTGCCTCGATTGTTGCTGGGGCCAGCAGATAGAACATGCGTACACATTTAAAGATGTATCCGACTACTTTGTAGCTTCGGTAGACGAAATGCCATCGCTTGGCCTTGGCTATAAAGAACTTTGTTATTACCTCAACGCAAGGCCACAGATTTTACCTTATGAACTCGCTAAAATGTTAGTGGCTGTTTATTTTGTAAAGAATTACGCTGATTACGATTCACCGATTGTATACTTCAGGCAAATGGGGGTTTCTCTTACTTGTGTCAATACCACTCAATTAAAAAAACACCTCGAGCTTTTTAACGCCATTTGTAACAGAGTGATCGAAAAAATTAATGAACAACATCCAACCATTACGGCATCACTTCAATGTTGCAAAGATTACACTTACGATCTGGCCAGGGGTGACTATGCCGTGTATAACCTGGATCTCATTTGGTTCCTGGAAAACATTATTCATTTCAATAAATCGGACGCTGAATTAAATAATAAAATACTTGAATTCATCAGGCATCATTTTATGTACTATGTAAAAGGGTATTTGGGAAACAACTACAAGGATTCCAACCCCGGTGAAACCTGTTTAGGTGGGCGCGGAGTGTCTATATGTTTTCCACGCAGTCGCAAAGAACTTGAGACATCAATTTATTATGGTTCGGGTAAGCCAAAATTTGTGAGGGATTCGAAATGGAAGAAATTGCTGCTTTCTTATTACAAATCCCTTCCGAAGAAAAAAGATATTGCAGCCAAAAAATCGATAGTGAAAAACGCAAGATCAAGGTCTGTAGGGCAGGCTGGGCTTGTACCTGCTACTGCCACCCAGCCTTTGAACATCAATTCAAAGTGGAATAATTTCCATCCATCACAAAAAATTGGGAGGTAGATTTAAAGCAGTGGCAATTCAACGATAAACGTACTCCCTGCGCCAGGTACACTTTCGGCCCTGATGCGCCCATGATGCGCTTCCACCATCGACTTAACATAACTTAATCCCAGACCAAAACCCTTTACATTATGTACGTTACCGGTATGTACCCTATAGAATTTTTCAAAAATCCTGCCCAATGATTCTTTGTTCATACCGATACCATTGTCTTCTATTTTTATCCTGATAAATCTGCCGGCATTCTGAGTGGAAATTTTGAGCACGGGCGGAACATTTTCCCTGGAATATTTTACCGCATTATCAATCAGATTACTCAACATATTAGTGAGATGTACTTCATCGCCCGAAACCTTCTCATTGGCTGCATCCAGTTTCAACTGTGCATGTCCCCCTTTTTCGTTCAGCTGCAGACTAAAATTTTCATGAATACTGTTCAGGATTTTATGGACCGACAATGGCTGAAGCTGTAACTGAATTTCATGTTTATCAAGTAGTGCGGCCTGCAGAATTGTTTCCACCTGTTTGTTCATTCGTTTGTTTTCATCCTTGATAATACCACTGAAATACCCAAGCTTCTGCTTATCTCCCATCACCTTCTCATTTCTGATGGCATCAATGGCGAGCGAAATTGTTGCAAGAGGCGTTTTCAACTCGTGAGTCATATTGTTGATGAAATCAGATTTGATTTCACTCAGCTTTTTCTGCCGTAGTAAAGTTCTTACTGTAATATAAAAAGCGGTGATAATGATTAATGTAAATACCACTGCACCCGCAATCATCCACCCCAGTGAACGAAGCACAAAATCCTGTAAATCCGAAATAACAATGATTAGTTTTTCGTCGGGAGAAAGACTTTCGGTTTCACTTCCTGATGGTGAAACGAGTGGCCAGATATCAATCCAGTTGTGCAGGGTATCTTCAAGTGCTCCTTCATAGCTCTGTTCGAAATTTGCTGATTGCATTTCGTATCCAAATGTATTTGTACTTGAAATGATGGCGAATTCGAATCGGGTATCGTGCAGTTTGTGTTTTTCAAATGCCTTACGAAGCTTTTCCTGAATACCTTTTACTTTATAACGCTGTGCAACTGTTGGCGCCCTCATGAGATTCAATAACTGATCTCTTGGCCATTCAGACATGATTTTGGGAGAAACCAGTGATGGGAACTTGCTCTTTTCTTCGACGAGTTCATCCACCACTTCAAACATGGCCATGCTTACATTATCCCTGACCTGCTCCTTTTTAATAAGCAACATATTATTTATCCATGACACCTGGATCACAATGATCCCGATCAAAGACAAAGTAATCAGTATGATAATAAGTGTAAAGGTTTTCTTCATTCAACTGCAAGTTAACGGGTGCCTGCTAAGCATTATTAGGCGGGAAAAGCTATTTAACTAAGGTTTAAGGTTTGCTTTAACATTAAATTAAGCCTTCAATATAAGACAGATTGTAAAAAGAAGAATAAGTTTTATGTTGAAAAAGTTGCGGAAACTGCCTTTGTCAATTAACTGATTATACTTTAACTTAGAAACAATGACGAATCCATCTGCTGGTACGTTACTTATTGCCGAGCCATTTTTAAAGGACCCCAACTTTAAAAGGACAGTGGTTTTATTATGTGAACACCAGGAAGAGGGGAGTTTTGGATTTGTCCTGAACCGCAACTATCAGCATTCCCTCGACGAGCTGATTCCAGATCTGGCAGGGGTCGACATCCCGGTATTTTATGGCGGCCCTGTTCAAAAAGACACACTACATTTTCTTCATCAATACCCCGACCTTATCCCTGATGGTTATGAAGTGGCCGACGGCATATATTGGGGCGGAAATTTTGACAAGGCGATAGAAATGCTTCGCGAAGACCGGATTGACAGGGATAAAATTCGTTTTTACATTGGTTATTCAGGTTGGACAAGCGGCCAACTCGAAACTGAATTAAAGGAAAAAAGCTGGCTGGTGACCCCGGCGATAAGCAAGCTGGTATTTCACAGGAAACTTGATGATATCTGGAAAGACTCTTTAAGAAATCTTGGTGGCGAATATGAAATGATGATCAATTTCCCTGTTGATCCTTCACTGAATTAAATTCTCCTTTCATTTTAAAATAGTTGGTTCCTTCGTTGGAAAGCTGTGCATCTACGATGTAACAACCTTCAGCATTTATCTTATATTTTAGCTGAAGTGTTACGGTTGGGGTAATGCGCGGATCTATAACAAGCAGAAACTTGAGACTTGATGCCTTTACCAATTCCAACTTAGATCCTACATGCGCCCCAAACGACTCCTGCACCAGTTGCAACATACACACGCCAGGCACCACCGGCTGACCGGGAAAATGGCCTTCAAATATTCGATGACCCGCATCAAATCGAATCAGCGACCGATACGTTGCTTCATCAGCACTTTCATTTGAAACAAAATAAAAATCATTCATTAACATCACGACGCAATTTTTTCAATTTGATATCGAAGGAAAAATTATGATGCACAATATGAATTGAATCCGGAATATGGTCAGGTGTTGCATCCATGTAAATTGTCACTACTTTTTTTCTTCGGCCCGCACGTTCGAGTTTTATCAATGATTGGTAAGCCGAGTCTGTAATATAATTGTAGTAATCTTTTCTCCTGCTGAATATGTTATAAAGATATTTACCATCAGTTCTCACCGAGGCATTTGATTCCCGCAGCCTATTCATCAATATACCTTCAAAGTCTTTACGAAGTGTTGTAATGACTGCAGGCTGATCCAATTGTTTGATAATTGAATTGACAGCAAAATCGCCAGCATCCGGCCATTGAAAATCAAAATAAGTGAAACCCATTTCACTGGTGAAGACCACGCGTACGCTGCTGTCGGGCATCTTTTTTATAACCAGCAAACCACTAAGGTGACGACCTGTGACGTCTACACTTGTTTTGTACACGCCTACACCAAATGCAGGCTGAAGTCTTGTAATCTGCATGGGATTTGCCGCAACAGTTTTCAACTGCCGGTACATTGTACTGCACCCTGACAATATTGCAATTAAACTATTTAGCAGCAAAAAGCGCATCAGCAATTGTGGCATTCAATTCTTTATTTAAAAACCTTATTTCGGTATTGTCGCCACTGCGCTCATTCATAGCAATCTTTTGAACAGAATAATCATTCTTATCTACTGACACAACAATTGTCGAAAAAAAATCCTTCATCGTTTTTGCCTGTGGCGTTAATTCTACCAGCCAAAACTGATTATTCTCAAAAACTTTGGTTTTGAAATCAGGATTACTGAATACCGTTCCTTGTATACAATCAATGGTAATCCGGTTTACCTGCTGAAATAATTTATTCGATTTAGCTGACATCCTGTTTTCTTTTTGACCATCCTTCACTAAAACATTATCACCGTTGATAATCATCAGGTATTGAAAAGGCTGCGTGTATTCCATACGAACCTTATTTTCTTTACGGAACCAAAACTTTCCCTTCGATACAATTTTTTCTGATAAAAGTGAAAGCGCCTTTTCCTGTATGAAATCACTTTTGATACTGTTTGTTTTTTGAGCGGCCGCGGTAAATGCAGTACGGAATTTTTCGCTATCTCCCACAGCTGAATACCCGGTATACTGCGCCTTCGCCAAAGTAAGCGCAAACACTGCGCTAATCAACATCATACATTTAAGCATAGGCTGGGATTTTTAAAAGCTGATCAATTCTTTCCACCTGGTATCCCTGGCGGTTTAATTCATTCAAAAAAGTCGGCAACACCGCCAAAGTAGAATTGCAGGTATCATGAAAAAGAAAAACAGCTCCGGGTTTTATGGCATCGATAACTCTCTTTAATAATTTCTGTTCGTCTTTAATAACGGTATCGTAAGACCGAACATTCCAACCCACTGCAACAAACCCCGCCTTTGCGACTGCTTTTTTAAGATTGGGATTTGTTACTCCATATGGTGGCCGGAATAATTTTGGAGTCCGCCCTGTCGCTTCAGTTATTCTCCGATTCGCCTCCTGCAAGTCGGCATACATTTTATCCGGGGAAAATAAATCAAACAAAGCGTGATGTGAATAGCTATGATTAGCCACCAGGTGATCGTTTTGAACAGCTTTGCGAAGAATATTTTCTTTCCCGGGAATTTTTTTTCCGATACAGAAAAATGCGGCTTTAATATTTCGGGAGTCTAAAATTTCAAGTATTGCAGATGTATTATCAGTTTCCGGGCCATCATCAAAACTTATGGCCACTTTTTTTTCTTCAGTTTGCACCGAACAAATTACGGGCATATAAAAATCAGAATCTACCCGGTAGCTGCCATAAAACAAAAAGAGTGCGTAAACAAACGCGGTTGCTGCAAAAGCATACCATGGAACCGGCATAAAAGCATTGATTAAAAAAAGCACGATTACAATCACTGCCACAACTACTGATGTATTTCTGAAAGTCAGCATGTGGTCACCAGGAATAATGAATGATGAATACCCAGATAATGATTCCAGATTAAAATATTTTTTAGCTTTCTGTTAGCGGAATTATTTTCCCCCACTGTATTCATTATCCCGCGTTTAGCAATATTGATTGCATACCATAATGCAAATGATGATGACGTGGGATATTCGCCACACAAGTTCTTATAATTGATGCAAAGGCTTTTGTTAAAAATCTGGGGAGTATCGGCAAACCATTCATCGTTTTTACTATCTCCGTTTTTTCCTGTTATTACGAGGTCAATATCTTCGGCGGTAAGATGTTGAGCATTAAGGAATTCTTCCAGGAATCTGCGGACCTCTCCACTTCCTGAAGGTTTGTACAAAGTGCTGAAACTTTCTAATACTGCCTGATCGGATGGTGAAGATTGAGCAGCCAAAACAAAAAATGCTGCGCCTTCTCCCGCAATAGTTCCCCGGGATATGCTATCGAAAATATCTTCATCTACAGCTGATTTATACAAACCAAACCTTGACAAAATATTAAAGCTGTGATCAGTTAATTCATCAACTCCGCCCACTAATATTTTATATTCAATATTTTCAGCCAGTAATAATGAAGCATCCATTAATGCTGATTCAAATGAAAATCCCCTGTGTACAAACGTGTTGTTATAGTTGTGGCAGTGATTTAATAATGCGATCTGCCCTGCAACAGTGTTGTGTGTAGACTGTATAAAAGATGTTGGAGAAAGCATTTCTTCATGCAGCTCTGCCATCCTTCCTAAAAACAATCCTGTGTCCTCCAGACAGCCGTATGCTGTACCTGTTATAATAGCATCAGGCTGCTGCAATGCTGCTTCTTTCAAACAGGCATTTGCTGTAGTAACGCCCATCCTGATAATCCTGCTCATTCGCCGGATTAATTTGGGATCGATCCATTCTTTATAATCGGGTTCAATTGCGTGCAGTCGGTTGGATTGAAATGAAATCAGTTCATCAGGAAACTTGTTATCCCCAAAAGTTTTTTGAGGTGAAATGGCCGATGAAGAACGGATGTACAGTTTCATATCAGCTCTTTGAAAAAATCAATGATGAACAATTTCCGCCGAAACCGAAAGAGTTGGACAACACATGCTTCAATCCATTTCCTTTTTGAATATGAGTGGTTGGTGAAAAAGGCAGATCATTGATCCTCGTTTCAAAGCGGAGGTTAGGGAAAACAATATCGTGTTGTAAGGCCATAACCGAATAAACGGCTTCGATACCACCGCTCGCCCCGAGCGTATGCCCGGTATACGATTTAGTAGAACTCATCGGCGGATAATTCGGATCAAATATTCTTTTAATCGCCGTGCCCTCTGCAATATCATTATTTTGTGTACCTGTTCCATGCAGATTGATATAACTGATTTCTTCAGGTTGTAAACCGCTCATCGATAAAGCTCCTGTCATTGCAAGATAGGATCCTGTTCCATCAGGAGATGATGCTGTTTGATGATAAGCATCATTTGCATTTGCATATCCGCTAAGTGTAGCTAATGGCATTTGAGGTAATCGTGCAGCTAACTTTTCTGACACCAGCATTACATAACCTGCGCCTTCGCCAAGATTCAAACCATGTCTGTTTTCATCAAATGGTTTACACCATTGCTGATCAAGGATCATTAAAGTATTAAAGCCATTTAAAGTAAATCTCGTTAAAGCATCGGCACCTCCGGCCACCACTGCATCAAGGTACCCTTGTTTAATAAGCCTGGCTCCAAAAAATATTGCGTTTGCCGACGATGAACAGGCAGTGCTGATTGTACTTACATAATGTTTGATACCCAGCCAATCAGCAACAATTTCGGAAACGGCTCCGCATTCGTGATGTACCACTTCACTTAAACGACCATAGGAACTATCGTTTAAATAGCCCTTGAAAAAATTTTCTGTCTTATCCATTCCACCTACTGTATTGGCAGAAATGAAACCCAGTTTCAAACCTTCAATTGACTTCAATCCGGAATTTTGCAAGGCTTCTCCCGCAGCCATGGCAGCGAGTAGTGCAGTCCGGGGCGTTTTGGAAGAGAGCTTTGTAATGCCTGCCAGTTCTTCATTTGTAAGGCGCACCTCCGCTACAGGAAGTAAACCGCGATGCTTTGTTTCAAGCATCGTAATTTCTCCCATTCCCGCATTACCCTTTTCCAGTGAAGCAAGGGAAGAGTTAACATCCCGGCCAATGGCGGAGACGGTTCCTGCAGATGCGACAAAAACAGGAGAACCCTTCATTTATACATTAGTAGTCTGATGGGCAGTTATATATTCGGCCATTGTGCGCACTGAGCGGAAAACCTTTGGCCCTTCATCAGCATTTGAAATTTTGATTTTGTATTGCTGCTGCAGCAATACAATCAGTTCAAGTGCGTCTATTGAGTCAAGGCCCAGGCCTTCTATAAACAAAGGCTGATCATCACCTATATCTTCCGGTTTCATATCCTGCAGGTTCAGCTGCGCAATGATCTGCTCTTTCAGATCCGACATTAATTTCTCCATATACCTACTGATAAATTTTATTCAAAATGCCGGCATTAAAAGGTTTTGAACCTTCCCTGCCGATTTTCTCCACTAAAAAAAATGCTGCGTCATACTGCTTAGCCAGCACATCTACCCAGCCGCAAACGCACGCGTGCAAGATATTATTATTCAAGAGCACAGACACATACTGTTCAATAAATTGCGCATTGAATTTTTCAAAAATAAAAAAGGCGTTTTCTCCTTTGATCCCATGACGGATGGCTATTTCACCAATCACAATATTTGGTAATGTGTACACAAATATTGCCGGACTTGGTATCGCAGCCATTGACTCCTGGTACCGGATATCTGTATCCAGACTCGAATTGGCATTTGATAATATTATTCCCTGTTTTGCAGGGTCGTATTCCATGGACTTGTAATGATCATCAAGCAACAACTCGGCTGCCAACCATCCCAGCTTCGACAATGCATCCATTTTATAAAACCGCTGATACTTTGCACCGGTAAAATGATGCAGATCGCCAAGAAATGCCGGCAAAGATTCCTGCTGACTGCTGAAAACCAAATTGCCATTCCGGATTACCTCATTCTTCCTTATCACAACAGCAGCATTGATATACAGTGCTGTGTTGCTGGTTGAATCTATGTTTTTTGCTGCGTCACCCATTTTCAACAATATCTCTCAATTCAATGGTACGTGCCAGTTTATGAAGCGCAGTTTTATGATTTTTTACAAAATGATTGCTTTCGTCCCAAACATAACCGGCCAGTACAGAGCAAATCATATTTTTGATTGCAGGCTGCTGATTCTGAGCAAAAAATATTTTGTCGAGGGTGCCATCATACCAGGCCATAACATATGACCTAAAAGTATTTACGCCCTGCATCACGGGTTCCATATATTCTTTTTCCCAATCCACTTCCTCTCCTTTTAATTTTTTAATCACAAGGTGTGCGGCAGTTTGACTTGAAATGGTTGCCAATGTTACACCTGAAGAAAAAATGGGATCCAGAAACTCGGTTACATTTCCAGTGAGTACAAAACCTTCACCATAAAATTTGTCCGTTGTTGTTGACCAGGATTCGAGCACCCGGGGAGGAAAAACCATCTCCACATCGCTGAACCGTTCACTCAAATAAGGTTCAGAAGCAATTAATGTTCGGAGCTGTTCCTCATCATTACCTTCCACGGCCCTGAAAAAATCGGGGCTTCCCACAAATCCTAAAGATGTAACACCGTCAGAAAAAGGAATCACCCAAACCCATACTCCGGGCTGGTGGGTAACAATGGTGATGCGGTTGGGCTCGTCGTCCATCGACCGTTTTACGTCTTTGGTGTGTACAAACAGGGCTTTGCGCGGTACCAGGTTGGAAGGCTTATCCAGGTTGAAAAGACGCGGGATAACCCTGCCATAGCCGCTGCCGTCAACTATAAATTTTGCAGATATGGTGGATGTGGTGCCATCAGCATTTTCAACTGTTGTCACCGAATCGGCACCGTCGAAAGTTATACCGGTAACTGTAGTTTCGTAAGTTAGCGGGATGCCCATCTTCTCCACTTCATCAGCGAGAATTTTATCAAACTCTGCTCTTGGAACCTGCCAGGTCCAGTTCCAGCCGGGGGTATATTGATCAGCAAAGAAGTAGTCGCATATTTTACCATTTTTAACAAACTTGGCCCCGAACTTTTCCTGGAAGCCACGTGCCTTCACTGCTTCCAGAAAACCGGCTTCATTTAAAGCATCCATACATTTTGGCAAAAGGCTCTCACCAATGACAAATCGCGGAAATTTCAATTTCTCGACCACTCTCACTTTGTAGCCTGCTTTATTAATTATTGACGCTGCCACAGTGCCGGATGGACCAGCTCCGATAACAAGTACATCTGCCTCCTCGTGTTTCATAAAATAATCTTGAGTGAATAATTTTTAAAAGCTTTCGCCTTACATTTTTTTCTTGCAGGTAAGCAATGTTTGGCTGATACCAATTCCATTCACCTGTTTTACAATATCAAATCCGGCAGCTTCCACGCATTTCAAAAATGTTGCTGCGCTGTACATCTGACTGTTTCCATTTGCCAGTGCAGTAAAATAAATCGAAGTCTGATGAAGGCAAAACGCTGCCACTTCAAATCGCTGTCTGTCCCAAAATGGTTCCAATATATAAACGACACCATTTTCATCTAATGCATTAAAACACCTTTTTAAAATAGATATGATTTGTTCTTCAGAAAAACAATCCAGAAACTGACTCATCCAAATGGCATCAAAACCGGCTGGAAACTCAGCATTTTCATCCAAAATATTTACTGCCTGGAATGAAATTCTGTTTTCCAGCCCGAGCTCTGCAACTTTTTGTTTAGCTACATTAAGCTGTCCAGGTAAATCCATAATCGTTACCTGAACATCTTCACTATATTTCGTACTTGCTATTGCCCATTTGCCGGTATTGCCACCAACATCCAGTAATTTTTTTACACTATTACCGTACACATGAGGCAACACCAATGGAAATGCGTCGTCTGAAAAAAAATGATCAAAGTTGAACCAACTTTTTTGTACGTGCGGCGGCAGCTGGGAGAGCCCTTCATAAATGGTTGGCCAGTTTCCGAATTCTTTTAATCCTTCGGCTTTGCCTGTCTGGATGCTTTTATCCAGATAAAAAAGGCCACGATAATTTACATCCTGTACAAAGTCCATATTAATCCGCGTAAGTGGATCATGGAGAATAAAGTAACCGGTTTTAGTGAGTGTAAACAGGTCATCATTTACTAATACCAGTCCAATACTTAAGCCTGATTCCAGTAATACGCGCACCCCATAAGTGGAAAGAGATAGCTTATCTTTTATTTCATCAATGGTAATTCCTTCGCTACCACTTTCCTCTATCTGTGTCAATATTCCTGAATCTCTGAGCACCCTGGCAACCTGGAAAACAACAGGACCAAATGCAATCCACTGCGCCTGCTCTTTCGCTTCAAATGCAGATTTCTTATCCTTCGAAAAAAAATTCATGTATCGTTCCACGGGTTTATTTAACACAATTACTGTTTGAAAAATTTAAAAGTAAAACCTTTGTTTTGTAAACAAAATATTTTTTATTTACTCAATACAACAGCGGCATTACATCCTCCAAAACCTGAAGCAGTTTTAAGGCTATGCCTGATTGGCGTATGTTGTATTGTATTACACACATTGACTTTTACGGATACACCCTGGTTTTCGTACCGGGGAGTGGGCACAATTACATTTGCGATCATCGACTGCTTGGTAATTATAGTTTCTATCAATCCTGCCGCGCCTAATGTGTGACCAAAATACCCCTTTAAACTATTTAACGGAGCATCCTGAAGACCAGACAAACCGATAGCTTTAGCTTCCATTTCGTCGTTATAAATAGTGGCTGTTCCATGCGCTGAAATGAAATCAATTTCATCAGCAGAAACGCCTGCTTCCTTCATTGCATTGCGTATAGCCTGATGCAATTCTTCGCCTGTTCGGGAAGGACCAGAAATATGATTGGCATCATTGCTCACAGCACCCCCTCCTATTTTTATATTGCCTTTATATTTTTCATCAGCACTTAAAATAACCGTCGCAGCACCCTCGCCCAGATTGATACCTTTTCGTGCTGCATCAAATGGCCTGCATACTTCATTGCTCAGTGCCTGGAAAGAATAAAAACCAGAAAATATAAATGAGGTAATGATATCAGCGCCGGCCACCACTGCGGTATCGTATAATCCCGCCTGAATAAATCGTTTCGCAGTGATCAGTGCCACCAGCCCTGAAATGCAGGCACTGGACACAACGATCGGCTGTTCCTTAAACCCAAAATATTCAGCTATTTTTTTTGCAGATTCATGAAGGCTGATCTGAATTGTTTTATCAGATTGTTCACCTCCGGAGCCAAGTAAACTTATATTGCCTTTTGTTGATGAAATAATAAGAATCGTTTTTCCATCAGATGGATCTACATCAGCGCCTGCCATCGCATCACTTATCGAATACTGTAATAATTTTTCAAAATTTGTTGAACCCTTTTGTGTTGAAGAAAAAAAATCGGAATCAAATATCGATGCATAAAATGGATCGGGAGAAAAGCTTTTATCTGTATGTTCCTTTACGCCCACTGTGCCGTTTTGAATGCATTCGAAATTTTCACCCGTTGTTTTTCCAAGCGGAGAAACGATATTGTCGGTAACAAAATAAACTTCTTTCATTGGCCTTGCTTAAAGAAACCCTTTTGACTTTTTCCAGCTTTCAAAAAATGGTGGATTGGTTAACTGCAACACAGAATCGTCTTTACTTAAAAAAACCTGTACCGAGTAACCAGTGGCTATTTTTTCAGCAGCAGTATTGTAAATCGTGTAATGAAATCTGAGCTTAGCTGCTTCTTCAGGAACATACTCGGTTTCAACAATTAATTTGTCGCCATAGCGCAATGATTTTTTATAATCACAGTGGACACTTACAACAGGAATAATATAGCCTTTGGCATATACTTCCAGGTAACCCAGGCCATGTGCAATGCCAAACGCTTCGCGGCCATCTTCAAAATAGCGGATATAGTGGCCGTGCCATACAATTCCCAAAGGATCAGCTTCATTAAAACGAACCAGCACTTCGGTGCGATGGGTGAGTTTATCAGGCATTTGAGCAGCGGGTGAATGCGTGAATGGGTCAATGTGTGAATGTAAATTTCACGTCATCACCAAACCATTTCAGCCATATATCAACCCAGTATTTTAAATTTAAATTGTCTTTTTTCTCTTTCACAAATCTATCAACTAAAGGCTCCCGGCTTTTGACTCGGGTCATAATTCTAACTGATCAGAGACTTCAGACTTGTGACTCACGACTAAAGACTTCCCCTATCCTCCGTACTTTGATTTCCATTCTGTATACTTTTTCTTCTTTATTTCGTCCACTACATCTCTCATCGGAACTGCCCAATAGTTACGAAAGCCAAAAGCCATACCACCTTTTCCTTCCATACGTTCGGTGAACAACACTTTTTTGGCTGAGATGTCAATAAAAGTGATCCACATAGAGGCTCCTTTTTTTGACTTACTCATACCTTCCATAACAATCAACAAACCAATGCCTTTGTTATTTCCAAAATCAAATGCTTTTACTACGTCCTGTATATCTGATTCCTTAAGCCGGCTATAATCAGCCGAGCTGGTTGATTTAATATTATCTGGATCGATAGTAGCATTTCTTTTTGCAGCAAAACCAAGATCGTTAGGAAGTTCACTACGACGAAGAGCTCCAGCAAAATCGTATTTCTTTGCTTCATTTACCATCAGGTCGTTGATGCCATCAAACTGACGCTCTTTAATATCTTGCTCATTAGCTTCTGCATCATTAATCAGTTTCGCTTGCGTAAAGTCGATACCGAAATAGAAAATCGGAGTTTGAGTGTTAAACACATCTTTGGCAGATTGCCCTACTGCAGAAATACAAAAGATACTGAGTAAAAATCCAACTGACAATGAAAGAAAAAATCTGCATTTCATAATTTGGTTATTTGGTAGGTGACATAAAAATTTTCATTTCGCATTGTGCTACTATTGAACCTTTACACGACACTCTTCCGGAAATTAATGTGACATCAAAAATCTGGTTTTCAATTTTAATATCAGTTTCCAGTACTTCGTCAACAACGGGCAATCTGTATATCTGCAGATTATTTACAGCTCCAATGAAGCCAGTTCTTACTGCCTGGTTTTCCTCTATGGCCAGGTAGCCAGCTCTTGCGGCGGCTGTTTGCGCAATATTTTCTACCAGCCCGCCGGCAGTAAACTCGTTTCCCTCAACCATTATATTATCCGAAGAAATAAGAAATCTGCTTGAACAATCCTGTTCACCTGCATTCACCAACGTATCAATCATTACGAATGGGTGACGTTGCGGGATCAATGAGGTAACAGGTATATCCATAATTTATTGCTGCCAGAATTTGTAAAAATTATACCATTGAAGGGGATAAGTTCGCACTTTTTTCTCCATTTCAGCTGCAAAATCTTGCAACATCTTTGTCATCACCTCATTTTTTGCAGCCCCAAAATTATCCTGTATTTCAGAAGCAAAAAAATGATAATGTAGATTCGTTTCTTTCATAGCAAAAACATAAGCAACAGGCACTTTAAAACGGGTGGCAATGATAAACGGCCCCATCGGAAATTTTGCTTTCTCCCCGAAAAAAGAAACGTCCATGGTTTTATTCCCTTCTAAAAACCGATCAGCGTGCATACAAACCAGCTCATTATTTTGCAAGGCATCATTAATGGCATAGATATGAGACAGGTCATTTTTGATAACAATAATTTTGACTGATCTTTCACCAGTTACTGAGTGGGTATACTGTTTTATACTTTCATGTTCGCCATCAAACAATACAATATTGATAGCAGTATCAAGGCGTTTCAGGAGGTGACCAGCAATTTCCCAATTGCCGATATGAGCACTTAACAGCATCCCGCCTTTGCCAGCCCGCACCATTGCTCTTAAGCGTTCTTCGCCATCAAAATCAAATGTAAAGCTGTTGGGAATGCCCGACATCACTACAAACTTGTCGATAATACTCTGGCCGAACTGAAAATAATTCTGGTACACGGCCATGATAGACCGGAGAAATGAATACTTCAACCTTGTTCGGTAAAATCCGAAAGCAATGGTAGTTGAATTCCATGAAAAAAGGAGAAAATACAAGGAAACGAAGCGCAGGAGTAAATAGGCCGGACCTACTCCAAAATTTCTTAAAACACTAACAAAGATGCGGTAACCCAGCGTAGTTCCTTTCGACTTCCCTTCCCACGAAGGCATCAGGCGAATGCTTTAGCATTTACCCGTGAAATAACATACTCATAAAAATCCTGGAATGTTTTGATACCTACAAAATCTTCAGGCTTTACCTTGAATGAAAAATTACTTTCAATAACTACTACAAGGTCGATATAGTCCAGGCTATCGAGTTCCAGCGTTTCCTTAAGATTAGCTTCGGGGCGAATATTTTCAGGTTCCTGTTCAAATTCTTCAACAAGGAATTCATTGATCTTCTCAATTATTTCTTCACGATTCATAGTCAATGTTTTTAATGCAGTTTTCTGATTATCAATGACGAATTTGTTCCTCCAAACCCAAATGAGTTGGACAAAAATACATTTATATCTTTTTCGATGGCACTATTTACAATATTCAGTTTTACCGAATCTTCGTCTGGATTTTCAAAATTAATATTGGGTGCAATAAAGCTGTTTTCCATCATCAGCAAAGAGTATACTATTTCACTAGCTCCTGCCATCCAGCACTCGTGACCTGTCATCGATTTGGTTGAGCTTACACAGGGTTTTGTTTCACCAAAAACCTGGTCAATGGCTTTGGCTTCGCTTGTATCACCTGCCGGTGTTGAAGTGGCATGTGCATTGATATAGTCAATTTCCTTTGCCATTAAACCTGCGTCTTTCAGCGCCATATGAAGCGATCGTACCGGACCATCAACAGTAGGGTTCGAAATATGCCCACCGTTCGATGAAAATCCGTAGCCAACAACTTCAGCCAGTATTTTTGCCCCTCTTTTTTGAGCTGATTCAAGACTTTCCAAAACCACTGTCGCTGCACCACCACTTGGTATCAATCCGTCTCTATCGCGGTCAAAAGGTCGTGATGCTTTGGCAGGCTCGTCTTCGTGTACTGAAAACGCTGACAAGGCATCAAAACTGCCCATCGAAAAATGCCCGGTTTCCTGTGCCCCTCCGCAAATGATACAATCCTGCAATCCCGACTTTATAAAGTGATATCCCAATCCTATTGCATGCGATCCACTTGCACAGGCCGCGCTCACTGTAAAATTCACTCCCCTCAATTTAAATATCGTTGCCAGGTTCATGGTCACGGTTGAATTCATTGTTTGAAAAACGAATCCGGAACCTACCAGCATTGTATCTTTCTTCTCTCTGATTATGTCATTTGACTCAATAACCGATCTGGCTGAGCTGTCATTGCCATAAAGGATACCGATTTCATGCTGCTGAATGTAATCGGCGTCGATACCCGCATTTTCAAGCGCCTCTACTGTAGCCATGTAGGCATATTCGCCCTGCTCCGGTAACATAATCCTGGCCCTCCTATCAAGCATTCCTTTCAAATTAGGTTTTTCGAGGATACCGGTCAATCCTGACCTGTACCCAAATTCTTTCCGCACCGGATCAAACCCTATCCCCGACTTACCATGATAAAGTGAATGCCGGACTTCATTAAGGTTCTTGCCTATACATGAATAAATCCCCGTTCCGGTAATCACCACTCTGTTCATATTCTTTGATAATCTTAACTGAAGAAATCTAAATATGTTTTTTTTGTTTAATTACAGCTCACAAATTCCTCTGCATGATTTAACTCCGGACTTTTAAACAACCAACGCAACTACAACGTCGAATTCCCTTGCATATTAGCGAATTAGGTACTTTTTTCTCCTCTTTACCAGATCAATTGATAATTTAACTGTATGAGCTGCAATTATCCGGTACAGTGGTTTTTGTTTTCCCCGGAAAAGTAGATTAAACTCCTTCCCATCAAATGTAAATTACGTATTGGGAATCAGTTTAAAGAAATTGGCGGGGTGGAAGAAAACTATTTTGAAGAAGAATGTTGACAGAATGAATAAAATGCTTCTTTTAAAGGATTATCCGGATATCGAATTGCACCCTTTAAATCTTATCAGCCACACCAATATTTAAAACAATATTCAAAGCCTTTGGATTTTGTATTGGCAAAAGCAATGGCATTAACGGGACTTAGCTTACTCTCTGCAGCTTCAATTGCCGGGCACTTTCTTATAAATTTTGTATGCTCAGAGAAGCAATTACTTTAAAGGCTTCAATCCTAAAACTTAGACGGTGATAAACGGGTCAATATAGGCCGACCATTTTGGGATACGTGAAAGGCATTTTCAATTTCCCTAGATGCCCATTATGCGCTATCGTTTTTTCGTTTTTTAAATGTACATAGCCCCTTCAATACATCCCTTCGTTGATCAGCTGTAAAATTATTACGGTAAATAATGATCTTAATACCTTCTTTGAGTTGTAAACATGTCTTAACCTCTCTTCTAAATATGCTTTTTTTAAGTTCCCCCTGGCAGTATTTTCATCCCGGGGTTGTGTTAAATCTTAAATAACAGTAGTGAAGAGGCTGTTGAGTTAGTGATTAACGGCGAAACAGCACTCTCAAGAGTCTTAACAAAATATTAACACGATAAAAACACTTTAATGAAATGTTAAAGTTTTCTGGCATATGTGTTGAGACGATTTGGTGTCCCTTATCCAACCTGACACCATGAGATTCCCCATCCTGCTTTTACTATCGTTATTCTCTCTATCGGGATTTTCGCAATATACATCTTCCCTACCCATCATTGCATATGATAACTGCGAGCAAGACCCGGTCTATCAATGGGGAGGAGACCGCAAAAAAATGTGGAGTTATTGGACAGGGGCCAATCATATTTTGCCTGGTTCTTCAACTACAGCCAGTATGACCCGTTCGAGAGCCTATGTAAGAAAAGGTTCCTATTCTTACAAAGCACGGATAACCAAAGATCTTACCTATACAGAGAGCAATAACACATTCAGGTCAGAATTGAGTTTTTCCACTCCCAGTCAACAACCGATCGGCTGGCGATGGGCCGCAGTAAGTATTTTTATTCCTGAAGATTTTTGTGTTGATTATGTGCCAATGACGATCGCCTTTAATACCAAGGCTTCTCCTGATGACTATGCCACACCGTTCAGGCTGGATACAAGGAACGGCAGATATTATGCGATTCGTGCCAATATTCAGACTAATGGTTCTGTCCCTGGAGAAATTTCCACCGACCTTGGTCCGATTGATAAAGGGCAATGGGTAGATTGGGTGTATAATAGAAATTTCACACAGAATACGAGCGGTTATCAGCGCCTATATAAAAACGGTGTTTTGGTTTGGTCATACGACGGGCCAAACTGGAAAACGGGTTCAGGAAGAGCAGCAGAAGGTTATATGCAACAGGGCCTTTATAAATGGCCGTGGATTAGTCCAAATGGTGAAGGCTGGGGACCTCCATCCTGTAATAATCCGATAGAAGTTTTTTATGATGAATACAAATTTGGCGACAATAATGCCACCCTTCAAACTTTTAATATCCCAACAGCACCACCGCTTATTCCACCCGTTGTAAATATTCCTATTCCCGATCAAACGATGGTGGCAAACACCACGCCTGATCCTATATCGCTGCAAAATGTATTCACCGATGAAAAAGGTGCCTCAAATATAATCCTTAGCGTAAGTGCTATTTCAAATAATGCGCTTGTCAGCGGAGCTTCAATTTCAGGGAAACTGCTGACACTGACGCTTCAACCTGGTGTTTCGGGAACAGCTTTGATTAAGATAAAGGCCACAGACAGTGATGGCTTTTTTGTTGAAGATGAATTTCAACTCAACGTGACTGCACCAATAGCCGCTGCCCCGTTGTTGATAAGTCCAATTTCTGATCTGAATGTCCAGAACATCATAACACAAAATATAGAATTGAATAATGTCTTTTCAGATGATGAGGGACTACACAATATCACTTACAGCATCACAGAGAATACCAACCCGTCTTTAATTACAGAGACTTCAATTATTTCTTCCACGCTGATACTAACGATTGCAACAGGAGTTTTTGGATTTGCATTGATTAAAGTGAGAGCTACGGATAGCGATGGACTATTCATAGAAGACGACTTCCTGATTACAGTTGATCCTCCGATAGCTCAACCACCAATAGTGATAACTCCAATTGTTGATCAGGCGATAGCTTATAATTCCACCAATCAACCTGTAAACTTCTTCATCCCGCTCGAAAATGTGTTTATTGATGATAGAGGAATAAATAATATCAGTTACAGTGTCAGTTCTAATACTAATTCGACACTTATTTCAGGATCTTCCATTAATGGCACTAATCTTATTCTAACAGTTACACCTGGACTTTCAGGTTCATCAACTATAACTGTACGGGCCACCGACAGTGATGGACTATTTGTGGAAGATCAATTCAGTATCAATGTAGCAGCTGCAATACCAGTTGCACCAACGCTGATTAGTCCGATCAGTGATGAGACTGTTCCATTCAATACCCCTTCAACAATTATC